>CALMOO010000232.1 GCA_937871705.1 uncultured Hymenobacter sp. | reverse complement strand
CGCCTCACCGGCGACTTATTGCGCACCAAGATTCGGCTGTTGCTCAAGTCATTGCAGCAAGATTTTGGTATTCTAAAGCCTAAGGTAGCCGTGCTTGGTCTCAATCCCCACGCCGGCGAAAATGGTCTACTCGGCCGCGAAGAAGCCGATGTGGTTTCGCCCGTCATCCGGCAGTTTGAGCACGACGGCCATCTGGTTTTTGGCCCCTACCCCGCCGATGGCTATTTCGGCACTGGGCAGTTCCGGCAGTTCGACGCTACCCTCTCTATCTACCACGACCAAGGGCTCATCCCCTTCAAGCTCATGGCCTTCGAGCGCGGCGTCAACTTCACGGCGGGCCTGCCCGTTGTGCGCACCTCGCCCGACCACGGCACGGCGTATGGCATTGCGGGCAAGTTTTTGGCCGATGCCTCTTCTTTCCGGTCAGCCGTATACTTAGCTTGTGATGTAGTACGGGCGCGGCAACTGGCTGCTACCCCCCGCCAGTAGGCTTAGCAGCAGCCCAGTAAACTTCAAAAACACGCTGATGCTGAACCGCTAGCCTCAGACAGGCTTGATAAAGCCAACAAAAATCCTTACCTTTGCCCCCCGTTATTCGGCTTACCGTGAAAAAGGACCTGCAATTTGATTTGCCTATCGCTAGGCTTTCGCTTAAAACGCATCAGTTTGCGTTTGAGCTAGGTCGTGCTTTTTTCGAAGAGTTCGACCCCAAAGGTGAGTTTATCGCCGATGGCAACCTGCACGCCGATGTCACGCTCATCAAAACTGAGCGCGTTATTACCATCGACTCGCACATTACTGGCACCGTGCGTCTCACCTGCGACCGCAGCCTTGATGAGTTTGACCAGCCGCTGGACATTCACAATCAGCTGCTTGTGCGCTATGGCGACGAGCCCAAGGAGCTGGACGATGACGTGCTACAAGTGACACCCGACACGCTCACGCTCAACATCGCGCAGCACCTCTACGACTATATCGGCTTGGCTTTGCCCATGAAAAAGCTGCACCCGCGGTTCCAGGACGAAGCCGACGATGACCCTGATGCCGAAACCAAGCTCATCTTCTCGACTCGCCCGAAGGGCGAGAACCCGGATGATGACGAGCCAGCCGACCCTCGTTGGGCGGCCCTCAAAAACCTGAATTAGGACCCTTGCTCTAATTCATCATTCCTAATTCAACACTCCTAATTTCCTTTTAAGAAAATGGCCCATCCTAAGCGCCGGACCTCCTCCGCCACCCGCGACAAACGCCGTAGCCACCACAAGCTTACCCCTAAAGCCGTGACCATCTGCCCTAACACGGGCGAGCTGCACCCGCGCCACAAGGCCTATGTAGTCGATGGCGACCTGTACCATAATGGTCAGTTGGCTATCAAAAACTACACCTCGGTGGCTACCCCTGCCGCCGCTGGTGATACTGGCTCGGACGAAGAATAGCCGAAAGCGTTGTTATTTCGCGGTACCATCGGGCCGGACTGCTCTTTTAAGATTGGCAGTTCGGCCCGGTTTGGTTTCGCGCCCTTGCGCTCTATGGCTGACTTTCTACTATTCCCGCGTTCATGAAAATTGCCCTCGACGCCATGGGCGGCGACTTTGCCCCCCAGGCTGCCGTGGCTGGCGCCGTGCTGGCTGCCCAGCGGCTGGCTGGCAAAGCTCAGGTTGTGCTTATCGGTTCCGAAGCCGAGGTACGGCCGCTGCTTCAGCTACATGGCCCCAGCGCCACCTCTTTGGAGGTGGTGCACGCCTCCCAGGTTATTGATATGGGCGAGCATCCCGCCAAGGCTTTCCAGCAGAAGCAGGATAGCAGCATTGCCGTGGGCTACCGCCTACTGCACAGCGGCGAGATTGATGCCTTCTGCTCGGCTGGTAACACCGGCGCCATGCTGGTAGGGGCCATGTTTACGGTGAAGCCCGTCAAAGGTGTGTTGCGCCCGGCTATCGCCAACTTTGTGCCCAAGCTGGCGGGTGGCTACGGCATTCTGGTTGATGTGGGCGCCAATGCCGACTGCAAGCCCGAAATGCTGGAGCAGTTTGGGGAGCTTGGCTCACTTTATGCGCAATATGTGCTGGGCATTGCCCGGCCCACCGTGGGCCTGATGAGCCTAGGCGAAGAAGAAGGCAAGGGCACGCTTGTTACCCAGGCTGCGCACCAACTGCTGAAGGTGAACCCACACGTGCGTTTTATTGGTAATATTGAGGGCCGCGACTTGTTTAATGACAAAGCCGATGTCATCGTCTGCGATGGCTACGTAGGCAATGTGATGCTGAAAATGGCGGAATCGATGTACGATATTATGGTGGATCGCAACCTAAACGATGAATTTTTTGAGAAAGTAAATTACCAAACTATTGGTGGCTCCCCTATCTTGGGCATCAATGACAACGCCATTATCGGCCACGGTGTAAGCACACCGCTGGCAATCTGTAACATGCTGATGCAAGGCTACCAAATGGCACAGTCGGGCATCGTGGAACACATCAAAGACTCTTTCAAATCCTAACTTTAAAAGTCTGGCCTATAGCCGGACTTTTTGCGTTCGGGCCGCACCTTTGCGCTCATGAAGATTACCGCCGCCATCACCGGAGTCGGAGGCTACGTGCCCGACTACGTGCTTACTAACCAGGAACTCGAGCAACTGGTCGATACTACTGACGAATGGATTACCTCGCGCACCGGTATCAAGGAGCGCCGCATTCTGAAGGGTGAAAACCAAGGCTCTTCCGTGATGGGCATCAAGGCGGTGCAGCAGTTGTTAGAAAAGACAAATACGCGCCCCGAAGAGGTTGATTTGCTTATCTGCGCTACCGTTACGCCCGATATGTTGTTTCCGGCTACGGCCAACATCATTTCTAATGGAGTGGGCATCACGCGGGCCTTCAGCTACGACATGAACGCGGCTTGCTCGGGCTTTCTGTACGCGCTCGCCACGGGTGCGCAGTTTATCCAGGGCGGCATGTATAAGAAGGTGGTGATAGTAGGAGCCGATAAAATGTCGGCCATCGTTGATTATACTGACCGCTCTAATTGCATCATCTTTGGCGATGGCGCCGGCGCAGTGCTCCTAGAGCCCAGCACCGAAGGCTACGGCATTCTCGACCAAGTGCTGTGCACCGAAGGCAACGGCGAGCAATACCTGCATCAGAAAGCAGGGGGTAGCCGCCGCCCGCCCACGGCCGAAACCGTAGCCAACCGTGAGCACTACATCTACCAGGAAGGTGCCACAGTATTCAAATTCGCCGTTAAAAACATGGCCGATGTGGCGGCTCAAGTAATGAAGCGCCAGCACCTGAGCCACGACGATGTAGCCTGGCTAGTGCCGCACCAAGCCAACAAGCGCATTATCGACGCCACAGCCAATCGCATGGGGGTAGGGCCCGAAAAGGTGATGCTCAATATCCAGCGCTACGGCAACACTACCAATGGCACCATCCCGCTCTGCCTTTGGGACTACGAAAAGCAACTCCATAAAGGCGACAACCTTATTTTCGCGGCCTTTGGTGGCGGCTTCACGTGGGGCGCTATGCACATCAAATGGGCGTACAACTCGTGAGTAAGCTGTTAGTCTTATTCGTTAATACTAACCTTACTGACAAACATTTTCATACTTCACAAAAAGCTAATAGCTAGCTGCTATTGGCTAACAGCTTAAACCCAATGGCAACCACCGCCGACTTTCGCAACGGGCTTGTGCTCATGTATAACAACGACCTGCACGTTATTACTGAGTTTCAGCACGTAAAACCTGGTAAGGGCCCGGCTTTTGTGCGCACCAAAATGCGCAACATCAAGACTGGCAAAGTACTGGATAATACGTTTAACGCCGGCGTCAAAATCGAGACCGCCCGCGTGGAGCAGCGCCCGCACCAGTACTTGTTTAAGGACGACTACGGCTATACGTTTATGGATAACGACACCTTCGAGCAGATTGTGCTGCCCGAAGCGATGGTTCCCTTCGCCGACCTCATGAAGGAAGGCCAGGCTGTAACCATTCTCGTGCACGCCGAAACCGAGCAGCCCCTCACCGCCGAGCTACCCACTACCGTTGACCTGGTCGTAACCTACACTGAGCCCGGCCTGCGCGGTGACACCGCCACCAACACACTGAAGCCGGCTACCGTGGAAACGGGCGCCCGCATTCAGGTGCCGCTCTTCATCGACACGGACACCAAGATTCGTATTAAAACCAGCGATTACTCTTACGTAGAGCGCGTTAAGTAGCAAGCTTTAGCTGAGAGCCAGTGGCTGCTAGCCCTTAGCTCTCAGCCCTATAAAGCTAGCAGCTACCAGCTAACGGCTAAGAATATGTCGAAAGAATCCTCCAAAAACCTGCCCAAAAAAGACGCTGCCATGAAAGCCAAAGAACTCCAAGAACTGCTTGACTTTATTGCCAAGTCAGGCCTCAATAAAGTCAATATTGAAACCGAGGAGTTCAAAATCTCCGTGCAGCGCGAGCCTTCGACCAAGCAGGTTGTGAGCATGGGCGCTGCCCCAGTAGCAGCGCCCGCGCCTCAGCCCACCGCCTTGGCGCCCATCACGCCCGTCCTATCCCCCATCGCGCCCATGGCCACGGCCGGGGAGGCAGCCACGCCCAGCGCCAACTATACGCCGCTCAAGTCGCCCATGATTGGCACCTTCTACCGCAGCAACGGCCCTGATTCGCCGGCTTTTGTGCAGGTGGGCGACATGGTAGAGAAAGGGCAGGTTATCTGCATTATTGAAGCAATGAAGCTGTTTAATGAGATTGAAGCCGAGCAGAGCGGCCGCATTGTGAAGGCCCTCGTGGAAAACGCTACCCCCGTAGAGTACGACCAGCCGCTGTTCCTGATTGAGTAGTCTTTTGGAATTATGAAGTAGGAGTTATGAAGTATGAATTGTCATTTGGTCAACTCATACTTCATAACTCCTACTTTTTAACTCGCAACTCATAACTCCAAAAATACCGTGTTCAATAAAATCCTGATTGCTAACCGGGGCGAAATTGCCCTGCGCGTTATTCGTACCTGCCGCGAAATGGGCATTAAAACGGTGGCCGTGTACTCGACCGCCGACAAGGAAAGCCTGCACGTGCGCTTTGCCGACGAAGCCGTGTGCATAGGGCCGCCTAGCAGCAGCCAGAGCTACTTAAATATTCCTACCCTCATTGCGGCGGCCGAGATAACGAACGCTGATGCTATCCACCCCGGCTACGGATTCCTAAGTGAAAACGCGGAGTTTTCGCGTATTTGCCAGGAAAACGGCATCAAGTTCATCGGCGCTTCGCCCGAGATGATAAACCAGATGGGTGATAAGGCCTCGGCCAAGGCGACCATGATTAAGGCGGGCGTGCCGTGCATTCCGGGCTCGGTGGGCTTGTTGGAGTCGGTGGAGCAAGGCAAGATAGTTGCGGCCGAGATTGTGTATCCGGTTATTTTGAAGGCTACGGCCGGCGGCGGCGGACGCGGCATGCGCATCATCAACTCGGAAGACGAGTTTCAAAAAGCTTGGGACGATGCGCGCACGGAGGCCAAAGCGGCTTTTGGCAACGATGGCGTGTACTTGGAAAAGTATGTAGTAGAGCCGCGCCACATTGAGG
>CALMOO010000231.1:381-2329 GCA_937871705.1 uncultured Hymenobacter sp. | reverse complement strand
GCCGCTGGCCGGGTGGCTGGCAGCCCTGGTGGTGGGGCCGCTGGCCTGGCTGGCGCGCCTGCTGTGGCTAGCCGACCGCAAGCGTCACTTCCGGCAGCTTAGCACTTGGTGCAAGGGCATTATGCTGGCCGGTGTGCTCAGTATGTTGCTGGTGCATTGGGGCTGATACTGAAACAAATAGGGGGTAGGGCGCTTTGTAAAACTCAGCATTGCGCGGGCGGGCCCAACCGCGTAGCGCTAAAATCCGTTTGGGCGGTATTCACTTACCATACACTTTCTTTGATATGCGTGTTTTTCCGCTAGCCCTGGTGCTCACCTTCGGCCTGGCCCTTGGTGCTCAAGCCCAAACGCCGGTGCTGGCTCCCACAAGCGCCGACTCTGCTGCTAAAGCCGCCGCGCCGACTGCCCCGGTGGCCTCTACCCCGGCGCCCGCGGCAGCTCCGGTGGCGGCCAAGCCTAACAAGATAACCATTCTGCCCATTCCAGTGCTGTTTTACCAGCAGGAAACGGGCGCTGGCTACGGCCTGGGCGGGTTGCTGAGCGGCCGGCTCGGTTCCGATACCCTCACCCGCGCCTCCAATGCGCGCGTGCAGTACTGGACCACGCAGAAAAAACAGTCGCTGCTCCAGTTTGTGCACACCGTGTACTCGCCGGGCGAGAAGTACTACCTCAACGGGGAAATCAGCTATTATAAAAACCGTCTGTACTATTTCGGCACCGGCAACCAAGTTTCAAATAACAACCGCTCTTTTCTGGACTTCGACCTGTTCATCATCAACCAGCGCTTCCAGAAAAGCATCGCTAAAAATCAGATTTTGGGCCTCCAATACCGCCTGGCGCGCACCTATAAGATTGTAACCGAAGATGGCCGCGTTGACAACAACGGCGACGAAATAAAGGGCCCAACCAACTATTTTCTGCTCGACCCCCGCATCGACCAGCGCCAGCAGCAGAGCTACACCGCCTCCGGCATAGGCCCGGTTTACACCTTTGATAGCCGCGATGTGGCCCTGGGTGCCACCAAAGGCAGCTTGCTCGACTTACAGCTCATGTTCAACGGCGGCTTTGTTGGCTCCAACTACAACTTCGTACGCTACCAGATTGATGCCCGGCACTTTCAGCCCATTTTTAGCAACAAAACCATCCTGGCGCTGCAATTTCTGGGGCAGTTTCACTCGGGTACGGTGCCGTGGCACGAGCTGGCCGGCCTGGGCGCCAACCTCGGCGGCACGCTCTACGACAACGCCAACCTGATGCGCGGCATCTACGAGCAGCGCTACCGCGACCGCCAAATGATGACCGCCCAGGCCGAATTGCGTCAGCACCTGTTCTGGCGCCTCGACGGGGCCGCTTTTGTGGGAGTGGGGCAGGTAGGCTATAATATCAGCGACTACACCTTCGGCGGCATTCATACGGCGGGCGGCGTGGGCGCGCGGTTCAACTTCATCCGGCGCGACCGGGTGAACCTGCGCTTCGACTACGCGTTTGGGTCCGACCCTGGCTTCTACTTCGCCATTGGGGAGGCCTTCTAGCCTCTTCGTAAGCGGGCCCAACTTGCTCGCCCCTGTCAAAGCCTAACCAAAGCCGTGCAGCCTCTGTGGGACCGCACGGCTTTTTGCTGTAACTAAGGGCGAAATGGCATTGCTAGTGCCCAGCTGTTAGTAAAAATTACTAAGAATAATGTAGTTTTTAGCAGAAAGTTTTTATTAAAGTAATATTCTGTATATCAATTAATTTACTCTTAGAAATAAAGCAAATTGGCTAGCTGGTGCTGCCAAATCTTAACTTCCGTAGTGGTAGTGCTTATCCTGAGTGGGCAAAGGGGCGTACACCGGCTACTTTATGAGCAATCTTGCTACGCCCGCCCGCTTTCACGCCACTCGTGAAGCCTCGGCCACTGCAGCGGTGCTGCCCCGCCCCGCCCGGCCATCCCGCCTGCCACGGCCGC
>CALMOO010000231.1:0-371 GCA_937871705.1 uncultured Hymenobacter sp. | reverse complement strand
GCTTTCTACTGCGGGCCAGTTGGCTCGGGCGCTCGGGCGGCAGCTGCCGACGCCAGCCGCTACGCTTCAGGCCTGCGTTATTATTCCGGCCAAAGACGAAGCCCACCACCTGCCGGCTACCTTGGCCGCGCTGGCTGCCCAAACCGACCTGGCGGGCGCACCGCTGCCGGCGGGCTACCTAGAAATACTGGTGCTGGCCAACAACTGCTGCGATGCTACCGCTGCCGTGGTGCGCCAGGCCGCCAGCTGCTACCCCACGCTGGCCCTGCACGTAGCCGAGCTGTGCCTGCCCTCAGCCCTGGCCCACGTGGGCCAAGCGCGGCGCTTGCTCATGGATGCCGCGGCCCAGCGCCTCGAAGCCACTGCCGGGC
>CALMOO010000230.1 GCA_937871705.1 uncultured Hymenobacter sp. | reverse complement strand
GCCGGTGAGGTAAGCCAGCTGATTTGCGAGCTTACGGGCTTCGACCGGGCGGCGCTCTGCAACACGGGCTCCGAGGCGGTGCTGGGCGCCATGCGCATTGCCCGCACCGTCACGGGGCGCTCGCTGATTGTGGCCTTTACGGGGTCGTACCACGGCATTATGGACGAGGTGCTGGTGCGCGGCACCAAGAAGCTGAAGACGTATCCGGCGGCTTCGGGCATCTTGCCCGAAGCGGTGCAAAACATGCTCATCCTGGACTACGGCACCGACGAGAGCCTGCGCATTATCCGGGAGCGAGCCCACGAGCTGGCCGCCGTGCTGGTAGAGCCGGTGCAGAGCCGACGCCCCGAGTTCCGGCCGGTGGCGTTTTTGAAGCAGCTGCGCGAGGTGACAGCCGCCGCGGGCACTACCCTGATTTTTGACGAGGTAATCACCGGTTTCCGGTTTCATCCGGGCGGGGCGCAGGCGCTGTTTGGCATCAAGGCCGACCTGGCTACCTATGGCAAAGTGGTGGGCGGCGGCGTGTCGATTGGCATTATCGCCGGCAATAAGGACCTGATGGATGCCCTCGACGGCGGCTTCTGGCAGTACGGCGATGCCTCGGTGCCCGAGGTGGGCGTCACGTATTTTGCGGGCACCTTTGTGCGCCACCCGCTGGCGCTGGCCGCGGCCAAAGCGTCATTGGAGTACATGCGCGCCGCAGGGCCTGCGCTGCAGCAAGGCCTTACGGCCAAAACCGAGCGGCTGGCCCATGCCCTCAATACTGAGCTGGAGCGCCAGCAACTGCCTTTTTTCGTGGCGCACTTCGGGTCGTTGTGGAAAATTAAATTTCACGAGGAAATACCGTATAGTGAGCTGCTGTTCACGCTGATGCGCGAGAAAGGCATTCACATCTGGGATGGCTTTCCGTGCTTTCTCACCACGGTTTATACCGACGCGGAAATAGACCAGCTGGTGGCGGCCTGCCTTGCTAGCGCCCGCGAGCTGGTAGACGCTGGCTTTTTTAAAGCGCCTACCCCCCCCACCGAAGCCAGCCTGCCCGAGGCCGGCACTTCGTTCTGGCTCAACCAGCCGCCGGCGCCCGGCGCCCGCCTGGGCCGCGACCACGCGGGCAACCCGGCCTGGTTTATCGCCGACCCCAGCCGGCCAGGTAGTTATCAGCAAATCAGCGTGAATTAACGTGATGGTTAGCACTCTTTCTCACGACACGCGTACGGCAATGGCGGCTAAAACGGCAGCGGTTGAATTCGACCCTTTTGACGGCCCTGAGTTGCTCCGGCTTGTTCCGATTACCGAATCGCAGGCCGAAATATGGGCCGCCTGCGTGCTCGGCGGCGACGATGCCAGCCGCTCGTACAACGAATCTATCACGCTCCGCCTGGCGGGGCCGCTCAGCCGCCCCGCCTTGGAGCGCGCCTTGGTGGCCTTGGTGCAACGGCACGAGGCCCTGCGCTCGGCGTTTAGTGCCGATGGCAAGTACAGCCTGGTGTACCAGGAGCTGCCGGTGACGCTGGCGTACCACGATGTTTCGGAAGCACCGGCGGCCGAGCGGGCGCAGGCCGTAGCCGCCTACGTGCGGCAGGAGGCGCAGCAGGTATTCGACCTACTGAAGGGCCCACTGGTGAAGGTTGGCCTGCTGCGGCTGGCTCCCGAGGAGCACCACTTTGTGCTGACGGCGCACCATATTATCTGCGACGGCTGGTCGCTGGGAATACTGCTGCAGGACTTAAGCAGCCTCTACTCGGCTTATTGCCAAAATGAGTGCCCTAAGCTGCCGGAGGCCACACCCTTTAGCTACTACGCTGACCAACAGCTTGTATTTAGCAAAAGCGCAGACTATGCCCAGGTAGAGCGATTCTGGCTGGCTCAGTACCAAGGCACCGTGCCCGCCGTGTCGCTGCCTACCGACTTTCCGCGCCCCGCCAGGCGCACCTATCGAAGCGCCCGCGCCGACTTTAGCGTGGCGCCCGAGCTGGTAGCCGGGCTCAAGAAAGTGGGCTTAGGAGCCGGGTGTAGCTTCGTGACGACGCTGCTGGCCACGTTTGAAGTGCTGCTTTACCAGCTGACGGGCCAAGACGAGCTGGTGGTGGGGCTACCCGCCGCCGGGCAGTCGGTTACGGGCCTGCCGCGCCTGGTGGGGCACTGCGTAAACCTGCTACCCCTGCGCAGCCAGCCAAGTGCCACTACCCGCTTCGTAGACTACTTGCAGCAGCGCAAAACGGCCATTTTTGATGCCTACGAGCACCAGCAGCTCACCTTTGGTAGCCTGCTCAAGAAGCTGCGCCTGGCGCGCGATGCCTCGCGGGTGCCCTTGGTGCCGGTGGTTTTCAATATTGACCTGGGACTGGCCGACAAAGTCGCTTTTCATGGCCTGACGTACCAGTTGGTCAGCAACCCGCGCGCTTACGAAAACTTCGAGCTGTTCTTGAATGCCAGCGGCTCGGAGCAGGACCTGGTGCTGGAATGGTCCTATAATACGGCCTTATTCAAGGCCGAAACCATCGCGGGCATGATGGCCAGCCTGACCGATTTACTAGGTCAAATCATACAGCAGCCCACGGCTACCCTGCGCGAGCTGACGACTGGCAGCGCCGTCGCCACGCTGCCGGCCAGCTACCAGC
>CALMOO010000229.1:1710-2800 GCA_937871705.1 uncultured Hymenobacter sp. | reverse complement strand
GGTTTAAGGGCACCGAACTATCTTACTTCGAGCTAAATACGAAAGCTAACCAGTTGGCGCACTATTTGGCGCACCAGGGCGTGCAGGCCGGCGACACGGTAGCCATTGCGGTGGAGCGCTCGCCGGAGCTGCTCCTGGCCCTGCTCGCCACCATGAAGTGCGGCGCTACCTACGTGCCCCTCGACCCTGCGTACCCGCAAGAGCGCCTCGATTTTATGCTAGCCGACTCGGGGGCAAAATTCTTGGTGGTTTCGGGGCGTGCCGCGCCAAATCTTGGCGCGGCGGTACAGGCTATTTTCTTAGACGAAGCGCTCGCTAGCGCGGTCAGCTACCCCAGCCAGGAGCCGGACACCCCGGTAAGCAGCGAGCAGCTGCTGTACGTGCTCTACACTTCGGGCTCGACCGGCAAGCCCAAGGGCGTGCAGATTACGCACCGCAACGTCGTGAATTTCTTGTGCAGCATGCAGCAGGCACCGGGCATCTCGGCCGGTGACAAGCTGCTGGCAGTCACAACAATATCTTTTGATATCGCCGGCTTAGAGCTGTTTCTGCCCTTGGTGAGCGGCGCCACGATAGTGCTGGCCGATGCGGAAGCGGCTAAAGATGGCAAGGAATTACTGCGGTTGTTGCGGGCGGAAAACATCACCCTCATGCAGGCTACCCCCGCCACCTGGCGGATGCTGCTCGACGCTGGCTGGCACGACCCACTGCCCTTGAAAGTGCTTTGTGGCGGCGAAGCGCTAGCACTGGAGCTGGCTGCCCGCCTGCTGGCCCGAAGCGAGTCGGTCTGGAACCTGTATGGCCCTACCGAAACTACCATCTGGTCGTCGGTAAAGCAGCTAAGCCGCGCCGACAAACTCATTACCATCGGCCGGCCTATTGCTAATACGCAGCTTTACATCCTGGATGAGCACCAGCAGCCAGTGGCCGCCGGCGCGGTGGGTGAGCTCTGCATTGCCGGCGATGGGGTAGCCCGCGGCTACCTAGGCCGGCCGGCCCTCACGGCCGAAAAGTTCATAGTCAATCCGTTTGCCAATGAGCCCGGCGCGCTGCTTTACCGTACCGGCGACTTGGGCAAGCTGCTCGAATC
>CALMOO010000229.1:320-1700 GCA_937871705.1 uncultured Hymenobacter sp. | reverse complement strand
GTGCAGTGCCTGGGCCGGCTCGACCAGCAAGTAAAAGTGCGGGGCTACCGTATTGAGCCAGGCGAAATTGAGCACGCGCTCACGGCGCTCAGCGATGTGCGCGAGGCAGTGGTCGTTGCCCACGAGCCGCACCCCGGCGACGAGCGACTCGTGGCGTATGTTGTGCCGGCCTACCCCCTGCCTCTCGAAAATGCCAAGCAGCACACCAGCCGCTGGCGGCAGGCCTTACTTATCCAATTGCCTGCCTATCTGGTGCCCACCGAGTTTGTCATCGTGCCGGCCCTACCCCTCACCCTCAACGGCAAGGTCGACCGGAATGCACTGCGCAGCCCCGCCGGCCGGGCGCCCGAGGGGCCAGTTGCGCCCACGCTCCCTATGGGCCCGCGCACTGATGTGGAGCAACTGGTGGCCGCCATTTGGCAAGAATGCCTGCGCGTGAAGCAGGTTGATGTATTAGACGATTTTTTTGAGATTGGCGGGCACTCGCTCATTGCCGTGCAAGTGATGGCCCGGCTCGAAAAAGCCACCGGCAAGCGCCTACCCCTCTCCACGCTTTTTGAGCACCCAACGGTGGAAAAGCTGGCCAATATGCTGCAGCTAGACAGCAAGTCCATCACCTGGGACTCACTGGTCCCCATCAGGCCGCGTGGCACCAAGACGCCTCTCTACATCGTGCATGGTGCGGGATTCAATGTGCTGATATTTAATGCGCTGTCCAAAAACATGGACCCCGAGCAGCCCGTGTACGGCCTGCAAGCCAAAGGCCTAAATGGTCTGGAAGAACCCCTGGACACAGTGGAAGCCATGGCCGCCCATTACGTAGACGCCATCACGGCATCCAACCCTAACGGGCCTTACGCGCTGGCGGGCTACTCCTTTGGGGGCATCATTGCCTTCGAAATGGCTCGGCAGCTCACCGCCGCCGGTAAAAACGTGAAGTTCCTGGGCATGTTCGATACGTACGCCTATCAACCAGACAACCAAGCCCCTTGGCTTAGCAGAAGCATTAAGAGAAGCTTTTTTCTCATTAAAAGCTTCCTGTATTACTTCGTGCTGTTGAAGAAGAATCCCAAAAGGACAATCGAGTTGAAACTACAGTCGGTGAAGCGGCGCACGGTGGAGCGGATGAAATACAACAAAGTGCAGCAGTACGAAGCCATTCATGGCCATCCGTATAAATTAGGGATTATGAACGAGCGGGCAGCGCAAAGTTTCCGCTTAACCCCGCAGCACATTCACATTCATTTGTTCCGGAACAAAGAACATATCGCGTATATGGCTGATTTTGAACACCTGGGCTGGAAGAGTTTTGCGCTAGCGGGCATTGCAGTACACGATATTCCCGGCGACCATAATAAAATGTTTGCGCCACCCAACGAT
>CALMOO010000229.1:0-310 GCA_937871705.1 uncultured Hymenobacter sp. | reverse complement strand
CGATAAGGAGTCGGCCCGCATTCTGCAAGAGGCCCTGGATAATTGCTAACTCGCCGCTGCCTAATTTCAGAAAAGTAAACTTGCCTTATCTAGTTGAGCTACCATGCTGGCTACTTGCGATTTGCTGCCTGCGGTGGCTTGGTTGCCGCTGCCGGCTTCGTACACTGAAAGCAGCGTGGCCATCTTCAGAATTTCCGTGGCGGAGCATGTCAAGTACGCGCAAGACCTCTACCCCTTGCTACAGGCCGATGAAGTAGCGCGGGCCCGAAAGTTTCATCGGGAGGCCGACCATCACCGCTTTCTTATTGCC
>CALMOO010000228.1 GCA_937871705.1 uncultured Hymenobacter sp. | reverse complement strand
ACGTCGTAGTTTTCCGTCATCGCCACCCAATCGGCCACGTTGGTCCGCGAGCCGAGGGTAGCAATGGCCGAGCCAGCGATAATAGCTACCTCGCTCATTATCTGACCTTCCACAGGGGTTAATACGCCCTTGTTCTGGCTTACTACCCCCATCGAATTCTCGCACGAAGTCATCTGGTGGCCCGACTTCTGCATGTCGATGTCGGCGTGCGCAAAGCAGGGTAGCAGCAAGCTGGTGTTGCCCGTCACGAGGTGGCCGCGGTTGAGCTTAGTGCCTACAAACACGGTCAGGCTTTGCTTGCGCATCCCTTCGGCAATCAGCTCAGTATCAGGACCAGCAGCCAGCAGGTTGCCACCCAGCCCAAAATACACTTTCACCCGGCCGTGGTACATGGCCTTTATAGCTTCTACCGTATCCAGGCCGTGCTCGTAGGGCGGCTTGAAGTTGAACTCCTTAGCCAGCGCGTCCTGAAACTCTTTGGTGGGCTGCTCCCACACGCCCATTGTGCGGTCGCCCTGCACGTTGGAGTGGCCACGCACCGGGCAGGTGCCCGCACCGGGCTTGCCGATGGCGCCTTTCATCAGGTGCAGGTTCACAATCTCCTGAATGGTTTGCACGCCCTGGCGCTGCTGCGTCACGCCCATGGCCCAGCAAGTGATAATCTTCTGCTTGGTGGCCAGCATGTTGGCAGCTTCCAGCAACTGCACGCGGCTGATGCCGCTCACCTGCTCGATATCCTCCCAGCTCGTATTGCGAATATTTTGCTCGAACGACTCAAAGCCCGTCGTGAATTCCTTGATAAACGAGCGGTCGACGACTTGGCCAGGGTTGCGGTCTTCGGCTTCAAACAAGTGCTTCATAATGCCGCGCAGCAGGCCCATGTCGCCGTCTACCCGCACTTGCAGGTAGAGGTCGGTGATGGGGGTGCCGTCGCCCATCAGCACGCCCAGCGCTTTGACAGGATTCATGAAATCCTGCGGATTTTTAAAGTGGTTGAGGCCAGCTTCAAGCAACGGGTTGACGCTGATGATTTTAGCGCCGTTTTTCTTGGCCTTTTGCAGAGCCGTAAGCATCCGCGGGTGGTTAGTGCCGGGGTTTTGGCCGATAATGAGGATAACCTCGGCCTCATAGATGTCATTGAGCGTCACCGAGCCTTTGCCTAGCCCGAGGGTAGGGCTGAGAGCCGCACCGCTGCTCTCGTGGCACATATTGGAGCAATCAGGCAAGTTGTTGGTGCCGAATTGCTTAACGAAGAGCTGAAATAAGAATGCCGGCTCATTGGGCACTTTGCCCGAGGTATAAAAAGCTGCCTCATCTGGTGAAGCCAGAGCGTTTAATTCTTTGCCAATAATCTCGAAGGCTTCGGGCCACGCTATTGCCTCGTAATGAGTACCGCCGGGGCGCTTCACCATCGGGTGCGTGAGGCGACCCAGATTATTGAGGTCGCGGTCGGTCATGCGCGACAAATCGGCCAAGCTATGCTGAGCAAACACGCCAGGGTCAGCGCGCCGATGGTCGGCGTCGGAGGCACTGGCTTTGGCGCCGTTCTCGCAAAACTCGGCTACCGAGCGGTGGTCGTCGGGGTCGGGCCAGGCGCAGCTTGAGCAGTCGAATCCATCCTTCTGGTTCATTTTCAGCAGGATTTTGGTGCCCCGCCCTACCCCACTCTCACTCCAGCTAAACTCCATTGACTTCATCACAGCCGTGATGCCCGCCGCGATTTTCATGCGCTCTTCCAGCCGCAAGCCGGTCAGGGCTTCGGGCGGCTGGGCCAGCACGGGGTACTTATACTTGGCGCCTGCCACGTCGGGTGCCGGAATGTGCTCCTGGTCGCGCTCATTCTGCGGGTCGGGCCGCCAAGGGTCCATGGCGGGGGCCACGCCCTGGTCGGGGCGCTCGCCGCTCTTGGGTGCATTGTCCTGAGCGCCTTGCTGCTCGATTTTGCCAGCCTTGCTGGGGTCGCTGATGGGAGATTCTTGCATACTATATACTCAAGTAAAAAGGGCGGGAATATTACTAAAATCGAAGCTACCAGCAAGCCACCAAGCGCCTAAGCAAATGCTAATGGCGGCAGTCTAAGTCTTTTTCAACCAGAATACGTAATTGCTGTCCTTCAGCGACAAGTATTTGGGTTGAAAAGCCATTTTTTTCAGTGCTAGTCCATTCTTCAGCCAGCGCGGCGGGCACCTCTACGGCCAGCGCACCAGCCGCGTAGCGCAGCTGCACAGCGGTAGCCTCAGCGGCAGCGGGCAGCTTCTCCAGCGCATACTCCAGCGTTTGGGTGGGGGTAGGGCCAAACGCAATGGTGTAAGCCACGCGGCCGGTGCTCGCAAACTGGGCTACTTCCTCCTCGGAGAGGCGCAGGCGCAGGGAGTTCTCTTCAAGCCTCAACTTCATAAATCCGTGTAGTCAATGATTCGAGCTTCGTGGGTGTAAATATTGAACCGGTCCTGGCGCACAAAGCCCAGCAGCGTCAGGCCAAACTCTTCGGCGGCTTCGACGGCCAAGCTGCTGGGCGCGCCCACCGCCGCCATAATGGCCACGCCCGCCATAGCAGCTTTCTGCACCAGCTCGAAGCTGGCCCGACCACTCACCAGCACCACATGCTGGTGCAGTGGCAGTTGCCCACTCAGCAGCGCCGCGCCCACTACTTTGTCGAACGCGTTGTGCCGGCCTACGTCTTCGCGCAGCAGCAGCAGCTCACCTTCGCAGGAAAACAAGGCCGTGGCGTGCAAGCCGCCCGTTTGCTCAAACACCGCCTGGGCCGCTCGCTGCCGCTGGGGCAAAGCGTGAATAATAGCCGCCGACACCCGCGGGCTGTCCGCGGGAGGGGGGGTAGGGCAGGCGCTGGCGCGCACCGCCGCAATGCTGGTTTTGCCGCACACCCCGCAGCTCGACGTGGTGTAGAAGTGCCGCTCTAGCCGGCCTAGCTCCAGCACCACAGCGGGGCTCAGCTCGGCCCGGATGACGTTGCCCCGCTCCTCGGGTCGGCGCGGGTCGGCGCGGTGCACAATATCTAAAATATCAGCGCGCTGCTGCACAATGCCTTCGCTCAGCAGAAAGCCCGCCACCAGTTCGGCATCGTGGCCGGGCGTGCGCATAGTCACGGCCAGAGTATGCGTGCGGCGCTGCCCGGTGGGGCCGTAGCCGAGGCTGATTTCGAGCGGCGCCTCCACGGCCAGCAGGTCGGCGGCGAGGGCCGCGGTGGTGCCTACCACGCGTTGCACGGTGGTGCGTACGGCACTAGTGGCAAGCGGCGGCTGGGGCGAAGTCACGGAAGAATGAGGGGTAGCACAGCGGTAAAATACCGCAGTTTCTTGCCGTTTTTCAACCGCAGCGGGCCGCAAATGTTCAGAGTATTAGCCTCAATAATCAGCTTTAGCGCTGCCCTACTCCTCCTGCAAATGCTTCACCATCAAGGCCGCGGCCTGGCTGGCGGCGTTGCTCAGGCCTAGCTTGGCGCGCAGCTCGGCATAGCCGGCTTTTTGGCGGGCAATGTAGTCTTCGTCGGTCAGCAGGCGCTTTAGCTCATCGAGCAGGTTGCGGGCCGTGAAGTTGCCCTGAATGAACTCGGCCACCACCTCGCGGCCCACAATGAGGTTGACCAGTGAAATATAGGGCACCTTAATCAACGCCTTGCCTATCAAGTAGGTAAGGCTACTGGTGCGGTAGCACACCACCTGCGGCACGTCGAACAGAGCCGTTTCCAGGGTGGCTGTGCCGCTGGTAACGAGCGCGGCCTGAGCGCGGCTCAGCAGGTCGTAAGCCTGGTCAAATACCAGCTTGATGCCATTGCGCTCGAAGTGCTGGTAGTAAGTGCGGTCGAGGTTGCTGACGCCCGCTACCACAAACTGATACTCCTGGAAAGCGGGCAGCACGGCCAGCATC
>CALMOO010000227.1 GCA_937871705.1 uncultured Hymenobacter sp. | reverse complement strand
GCCAGCCCTACCCCCTTGCGGCGGAGCAAGGGTACGAGCACTTTTATTTCGGGCGTATCGCCGCTCTTGCTGATGGCAATGACAAAGTCTTCGGCCTGAATCATGCCCAGGTCGCCGTGGATGGCGTCGGCGGCGTGCATAAACAAGGCTGGCGTGCCCGTACCGTTGAGCGTAGCCACGAGCTTGCCGGCAATGTGGGCGCTCTTGCCAACGCCCGTCACCACTACCCGGCCCTTGAGAGTGAGAAGTTTAGCTACACAAAGCGCAAAGTCGGGGGTAGCGCCTACGGCTTGGGCTACATCGCGCAGGGCATCGGCCTCTTCGAGCAGCACCTGGCGGGCAACGGCTAGCACATCGACCGGCGCGGTCATAACGGGGAAGTCGGGAGTTGGATGCACACTCAAAATTACGGCAACGTAGCGAAGAATGGCGCGCACCTCATGGGTAGCTACTCTGGGCTCACTACTGGCTGCCTGCGTACTCTACGCAGAAAAGTTGCAGAAAATGCGGTTTTTTTCGCATAAAAATTACTTAGGCCTTATCTTCGTTTAACACCTTCGTCCTCTTTCACTACCCTTCGTCGCTATTCTCTATGCCACTGACTGCCACTGCGGAGTCCCTTGCTCCGGCCACTCACCTCAAAACCAAACTAAAAGAAGTATTCGGATTTGGCCAATTTAGGGGAACGCAAGAGGCTGTTATTCAAAACATACTGGCGGGAAATAACACCTTCGTTATCATGCCCACGGGGGCGGGCAAAAGCCTCTGCTACCAGCTGCCTGCGCTGGTGCTGCCGGGCACGGCCATCGTGATTTCGCCGCTTATCGCGCTCATGAAAAACCAGGTCGACCAGCTGTCGGCCTTTGGCGTGAACGCGCAAGTGTACAATTCGACGCTGACTAAGACGGAGATGAATCGCGTCAAAAAAGACGTGATTTCGGGCGAAGTACGGCTCTTGTACGTAGCGCCCGAAAGCCTGACTAAGGAAGACACTATTGCTTTTTTGCAAAAAGCCACGATTTCGTTTGTCGCCATCGACGAGGCGCACTGCATCTCGGAATGGGGCCACGACTTTCGGCCCGAGTACCGCAAGATTCGCGGCATCATCGACAACTTGGGGGGTAAGGTGCCGCTGATTGCGCTCACGGCCACGGCTACCCCCAAGGTGCAGCTCGACATCCAGAAAAACCTGCACATGGATGATGCGAGCGTTTTCAAGACTTCGTTTAACCGCACCAATCTCTACTACGAAGTGCGCGCCAAGCGCAACACCAAGAAGCAGCTTATTCAGTACGTGCAGCAGCACAAAGGCAAGGCGGGCATCATTTACTGCCTGAGCCGCAAGAAGGTAGAGGAAGTAGCCGAGCTGCTGCGCGTGAACGACGTGCGCGCCCTACCCTACCACGCTGGCCTCGACCCGCACACCCGCATGCACAACCAGGACGCGTTTCTGAGTGAAGATTGCGACGTGATTGTGGCCACTATCGCCTTCGGCATGGGCATCGATAAGCCCGATGTGCGCTTTGTCATTCACTACGATGCGCCTAAGAGCATCGAGGGCTACTACCAGGAAACTGGCCGCGGCGGCCGCGATGGCATGGAAGGCAACTGCCTGATGTTCTACAGCTACGACGATATTCTGAAGCTCGAAAAATTCAGCAAAGACAAACCCGTAACTGAGCGCGATAACGCCCGACAGCTCCTGCTGGAGATGACGAACTATTCGGAAAGCGCAGTATGCCGGCGCCGGCAGTTGCTGCACTACTTCGGCGAAAACCTGGACACGGACTGCGGCTTTTGCGACAACTGCCGCCACCCAAAAGAAAAATTTGAGGGCATGGAGCACGTGGGGCTAGCCCTGCGGGCCGTGGTGCAAACCGAAGCGCGCTTTGGCCTCGACCACATTGCGCAGGTGCTGCTGGGCCTCAATAACCCGCACATCGAGAGCTACGGCCACAACGGCCTACCCGTGTATGGCCAGGGCAAGCCCCTCGGCGATGCCCAGCACTGGCAGTCGGTACTGCGCCAGTGCCTGCTCAATGGTTTGTTGGAGAAGGATATCGATTCTATTGGCCTGATTCGTATTACGGAAAAAGGTATTGATTTTATCGAAAATCCGCGGCCAATGACCTTGACCAAGGACCACGACTTTGAGGCTGAAAAGCAGGAAGAAGAAGATGTGGAAAAGGGGCAGCAGGCGGCCGGCCACGACGAAGCCCTGTTTACCCAGCTCAAGGAGCTACGCAAGCAGTATGCGAAGCAGAAAAACCTGCCGCCCTACGTGCTCTTCCAAGACCCGAGCCTGAAGGAAATGGCCACTACTTTCCCGCAGACGCTGCACGAGCTGACGCACGTGTCGGGGGTAGGGCGGGGCAAGGCCCAAAAATTTGGGGCGCCCTTCGTGGAGCTGATTAAGAAGTACGTAGCTGACAACGATATCGAAACGGCTGCCGACGTGATTATCAAATCCACGGTGAATCGCTCGAAGCTTAAAATCTATATTATTCAGCAGATTGACAAGAAGATGGACCTGGCGGGTATTGCCCGCAGCCAGGGTATCTCGATGACCGAGCTGGTAGAGGAAATCGAGCACATTTGCTACTCGGGCACGCGCCTCAACCTGGATTACTACATCCAGGATGTGATTGACGAGGACAAGCAGGATGAGATTTACGACTACTTTATGGCGGCTATTTCCGATAGTATTTCTGTGGCCATGAACGAGTTGGGCCAGGATGACTATACCGAGGAAGAAGTTCGGCTCATGCGCATCAAGTTTTTGAGCGAGGTAGCCAACTAAGCATCTTAACTGTGCGGATTTTACGGACGGCTCCTAGCGGGGCCGTCCTTTTTTGTGGGTGACGCTACCTTTGGCCGGTACACCTCTTGTTCACTTGCTGCCCGTGCCTACCCTACCCCATCGGTTTACTACCTTCTTGCTTCGGCCTCGCGTGCTGGGCTGGCTTTATGCGTTGCTTACGGTGCTGCTCACGGTGCAGCACTACCTAAAGGGGCCCGACTCGCACAATAACTACCTGATTTTTGCCCGGTCGTTTTTCAATCTGCTCGACGAGAAAAATCTTTACCTGCCCTACCCCAAGTACTACTTCGACCTGTACCTGTACAGCCCGACCTTCGCGCTGTTTATGGGGCCGCTGGCAATGCTGCCTACCTGGCTAGGACTGTTTTTATGGAATGCGCTGAACAATGCGGTACTCTACTTTGCCGGGCGGCGGTTGTTTCCGGATGATAATCGGCGGCAGGCGCTGTACCTGCTGCTCATTCTGGTAGATGTGCTCACGGCGCTGCACAACTCGCAGGCCAACTGCCTGCTCACGGGCCTGATACTGTGGACTTACATTAACCTCCAGAACCGGCGCCCCGGCTGGGCGGGGCTATGCTTGGCGCTGGCCGCTTTTATCAAGGTGTACGGCATTGCGCTGGGGCTGCTGTTTCTGTTTTATCCGGGCTTTTGGCGCAATGCTTTGTGGGCCGCATTCTGGCTGGTGGCGCTGGCGCTAGCGCCGCTGCTGGTGGTGTCGGGTTCAGCGCTTCAGATGATGTACCAGGGCTGGTACGCGGTGGTGAGCCAAAAAGCCACTGGTATTCAGCTCTCGCTGATGGGCGTGCTGCAAAGCTGGTTTGATTTTCCGCTGCGGCTGCGTGGCCTAGTGCAAGCCGTGGGCCTGAGCATACTTGTTTTGCCAGCGCTCCTATACCGCCGGGCGTGGGCCGAGGCCGACTATCGGCGCTTGTACCTGGCATCGCTGCTCATTTTCGTGGTCATTTTCAACCAGATGGCCGAGTCGCCCACGTTCATCATTGCGGTGGCGGGCTTTATGCTGTGGTTTTTGTATTACCGCCGCAGCACGGCCCTGGGCTGGCCGCTGTTCTATCTGGCCTTCGCCCTCACGTCGCTCTCGGCTACCGATTTGCTACCCCACGCCGTGCGAAATGCCTACTTCGATGTTTATAAGCTCAAGGCCGTGCCCATGATTGTGGCCTGGCTCTTTATTCAGCAGCAACTGTTGCTTTATCCGCGCTGGCGCGAGCGCCTGTTCCAGGCCACCAAGGCGCCGCAAGTAGCGCCGGGCTAGGTGGCACCTCCCAACCAAGAAAAGGCCTGACTACTAAGTAATCAGGCCTTTTCTATGCGTTAGATATGCGGGCAATTACAACCAAGCCAAGCGCTTAGCAATACTCCTCGATGGCGCCCTGCAGGTTGTTGGCAATGCGCATCAGGTCGGAACCTTCGATGTGGTAGCGTTCAATCATGTGCACGAGCTCGCCATCCTTAAACAAGCCGATGCAGGGCGACGAGGGGGGGTAGGGCAGCAGGTGCTCGCGCATCTTAGCCACAGCGTCGGTTTCCATGCCGGCAAAAACGGTCACGAGCTTGCCGGGCTTCTTGCTGGCGCTGGCCAGGGCCAGCTTGATGGCGGGGCGAGCCTTACCAGCCGCGCAGCCGCACACCGAGTTTACGGCTACCAGCACGGTGCCTTCGGTAGCGGCGAGGGCCGCGTCGACTTCCTGGGCCGACATAAGTTGCTCGAAGCCAGCGTCCACCAGGTCTTGGCGGATAGGGGCTACCATGTATTCGGGGTAAACAGCCATTGGGATAGTAGGAAAGAAAATAAGCAGCTAAGCCGCTACGTTACATACAAAAGTACGGCAGCATTTGTGCCGTATCGTATAAGGCCCAACCTACCCGAAAGGTTCGAGCAAAACCGCCAACTGGTAGAATGAACCTAGCCCCTTAGCCATTAGAAGTGGGCGTTTGCCGACTAGGCCAGCCGTTGGGTTGGCGCATAAAGTAATTTTAGAAACACGCAGTGCTATCTCTTTATCTCTCCTTCACTTAGGACATTACATGCCCTCCAGAACTCATATTAGTACCCTGCTGCTCGGCTTGGCAGCCTGGGCCGGCCTGGGCCAGGCTGCTTGGGCGCAAGCCGGCGGCACTACCATAGGGCACCACAGAGCGCAGCCTTCGGCGAGCCGCGTGCAGCCGCAGGCGGCCGCCCTACCCCCCCTCGCGCAGCGAACCCGGCCCAACTCGCGCCTGGGCGGCGAGCTACAGCGCCTGCATCAGCACTTGGCCAGCCAGGGCGCCCGCCCTGCCAGCGCGAGCCGGCCGGCGCTGGCCGCCAGCTTTCCGCAGCTCAGCTTCAACCCGGATGCCTCGGCGGTGCTGGTGCGCATTACGGCGCAAGACGTGGACGCGCTGCTGCCGAGCCTTACCAGCCGCGGCTTCGTGGTGGTATCATCCTACCCCGACCTGCACTTTGTGGAGGGAATGCTGCCGGTGAGCCAGCTTAGCGGCACCGGGCCGGGCGTCGAAAGTCTAGGCACGGGCGGCCTACTGGGGGTGCTG
>CALMOO010000226.1:3841-4684 GCA_937871705.1 uncultured Hymenobacter sp. | reverse complement strand
CGGCGGCGAGCATGGTGTTTGCTTCTTTCAAAAACTCGGGCTGGCCCACGATAATTTCCTTGGCCGTGCCCAGGCCGCTTTCCTTCAGCACAAGCGGAAACGCCAGGTTGGGATAGTCTTGGTTAAGCTGAGTCAGCGTGAGCTTATTGTAGTTTTTCTGCGGGTCGCGCAGGTCTACGCGGCTGCGGCTGGCCTGGGCCATGCGCGTTTCGAGGCGCGTCACGGCCGCGGCATTTTTGATGGCCGTAGCCTCATCATCGCCGAGCATTTTGAAGATGTTAACCTGGTAGGTCTGGTACGCAGTGCGCACCGCCTTCATGCGGCCCTCTTGCTTGAGGTAGTAGTCACGGTCGGGCAGCGATAGGCCGCCCTGGCCCACCTGCACCGCATACTGGGTGCTGATTTTTTCGTCGGGCCCTACCCCCATGCCGTACCACACGCTGCCCGCCTGCGCCTTGGGGTCGGCCAGAAACTGCTGCATCTGCGGCAAGGTTTGGATGGCGGCAATGCGCTGCAAGTGCGGCTGCAAGTACTTGAGGCCCGCCGCATCAATGGCCATCGTGTCCATGGCCGAGGTGTAGAAGTCGCCTACTTTCTGGGCGTTGGTTCCGGGCTTGGCCGCGCTGGCGTTGCGAGCCAGCTCTTCCAGAATGGCTTTTTGGGTGGCATTGTTGCGGTCGGCCAGCTCATTAAAGCTACCCCAACTGCTCTCGGCGGCAGGCACCGGGTTGTTCTTCAGCCAGTTGCCTGAGGCATACTGAAAGAAGTCGGCGCAGGGCGCCACCGACGGGTCGATGTTGGCCGGGTTGATGCCGCGCGGCGTGGTTGTGGTAGCCGAGGTAG
>CALMOO010000226.1:0-3831 GCA_937871705.1 uncultured Hymenobacter sp. | reverse complement strand
GGCTTGGCGGTCGTTTTTTGGGCCAGCGCCGGGGTGCTGGCTCCCAAACCCAAGGCAGCCGCAGCTAGCGCCACGCCCCGCAGGTACCGGGAAGAATTTGACATAAAAAAATAGGAGGAGAGGGGGATTGAAGCGCGCAAGATAAGCGTTTGGAGCAAGACTTAGCCCTGCTTTGATGGTTGCAAAATGTGCAGCGACGGGCGAATAGTTCATCGCTACCCGCGTTGACTGCGCTGCAAGGCAGGCCCAGCGCCTACCCCGTACGCAGGCAGCCGCCGTACCTTAGTGGCACCGTTTACCGGTTCAGTTTTTATGCCGCTTTATCCACGTCGCGCCGCGCCTACCCCCCCCGAGCCGGCCGCCCCGCTTAGCCTGGGCGCGCTGCTTACGCAGGTGCGCGCCGCGCTGCATCATCGCTTCCCCGACAGCTACTGGGTAGTGGCCGAGGTGGCCGACATGACGCGCCCGCGCCACGCCGGCGGCCACTGCTACCTCACGCTCACCGAGCCCGCCGCCGGGGCCGAGACGCTGGGCTTCACGGCGCAGGCGCGAGCCACGCTTTGGGGCAGCCGCTACCAGCAGCTGGCGCCCGCCTTTGCCGAGGCTACCGGCCAAGAGCTGCGGCCTGGCCTACGCCTGCTACTGCGCGTGAAAGTGACGTTTCATGAGCAGTACGGCTTTTCGCTCGATGTGCTGGCCCTCGACCCCAGCTATACCGTGGGCGAGCTGGCTCGGCAGCGCCTGGTCACCCTGCGCCGCCTAGCCGAGAAAGACCTGCTGGAGCGCCAGCAGCACCTGGCCCTACCCCTCGGCCCGCAGCGCTTGGCGGTTATATCCTCTCCTACCGCGGCTGGCTTCCAAGATTTTGTGCGCCAGCTCGAAGAAGCACCTTACGACTTCGCTCTCACGCTATTTCCGGCGCTTATGCAGGGCGAGGATGCCCCGGCCAGTATTCGGGCGGCGCTTGATGCTATTCGGCCGCGGCGGGGGCAGTTCGACGCTGTTATTCTTATTCGCGGAGGCGGCTCGAAGACTGATTTACTGGCTTTTGACGAATATGGGCTAGCGGCTGCTGTCGCGTCGTTTCCGCTGCCCGTGCTCACTGGTATTGGCCACGAGCGCGACGAGGCCGTGGTAGACCTCGTGGCGCACCGCGCGCTCAAAACGCCCACCGCCGTGGCCGCTTTTCTGGTCGAGCGCCTGGCCCGCCTCGAAGCGCTACTGCTAGAGCTGGCCGAACGCGCCATCGACCTCACACGCCAGCACCTGGCCCATCACCACGCGCACCTTCAGCGCCTGGCCGACCACTCGCGGGAGGCCGCCCGCCAACAGCTCCGCCAGGCCCAAGGCGCCTTGGCGCAGCGCAGCCGCCAGGCTACGCAGGTGCCGCGCCAGCAGTTGCGCCAGCTCAGTCAGCACCTCGAGAGCTTCCGCTATACCCTACCCCGCGCCGCCCGCCAAGCCCTCACTCAGGAAGAGCATCGCCTGCGCCGCCGCTCGCGCACCGTGCTACGCCGCTTCGTGCGCCACCACCAGCGCCGCCGCGAGCAGCTGCTACGGCAACAATTCTCTCTTCAGCGGGGGCTGGAGAAAAAAGTAATGAGTTACGAACTACGAGTTATGGGCTTGGAGGTAGGCGTGCTAAAGCGTGAAAATCAGCTTTTACGCCAGCCATCTCCTTCAACCCCGCTTCTCTCTATTCCAACTCATAACTCCTAGACTTTTAACTCATAATTCAACTAAGGTGACTTACAACGAAGCCATTCAGGAGCTGGAAACTATACTGCGCAGCCTGGAAACCGACCAGGTAGATGTCGACGACCTCACGGCCCGCGCCGAGCGCTCGGCCGAGCTTATTCGGCTGTGCCGCCACAAGCTGCGCCACGCAGAAGCCTCACTGGACCGGGTTTTTGATTCGCTGGATGAAGAGGAAGCTGACCCCGAAGAAGATGGCGAAGAGCCTGACGAAGACGAGCTGGATGAGGAGGACGGCGAAGACGAAGACGACCCCAACGATTACAATCCCGGTGGACCGGGCCGGCCGGCACAGCCCAGGCTGTTTTAGAAACAGGAAAAGGATGAGCAGGGCGGGCTTACACCTGAGGCGCATCACTCGCTAATCTAAATCTGCCGAACCCGAGGCCCAACAAAGTTCAATAGCTCAATTGAGGTGGTGTAGTCGTACGGCGTCTGCACGTAGCACTTCAAAGGGATAATAATAGTATCGTGCATACAAAATCGTAAAAAAAATCAACGTAAAAGCAAATTCATCAATAAAAATAGAAGTGGCGTACTACCCTACTAATTTGGTAGGGATAGTACGCCACTTTTACGATGGTAAGTACTTGATTATATCTGATTCGTAATCCTACTACGTTAGATAGTACCGATAACAGTCATGGTGTTCATGGTAGGGCCAGCGCTGCCGCCAGTGGGCTCTACGGTCATTGCAAAAGCCTGGGCATTAGCCACATCTTTCATCTGCTGAATACTATCGCCGGCCATAGTGGCCGGGGCCAGCATGCCAATGTCAATGGGCTTGCCGTTGTCGAGAGCCCATAGTTGGTACTGCTTGCCAGCGGGCAGCGCGGGTAGCTGCTGCACATCGAGGTACACGCGGTGCGCTGCTTTATTGAACATAACCCGGGCGTGAGCCGTGGGGTGGGCCGGCGTGCCCGCGAGCGCTACCATTTTGTACTCATCGGGCGAGCGCAGAATGTGCAGCTGCTCCTGCGCGGTGCTCAGGCGGTGCTCCATGACCTGCGTGGTGTTGGCAAAACGGGTCTGAGTGCTCAGGGCGACGGCTAGGTCGCTGCTGGTTTGCTGCCAGCGCGTGTAGAGCAATGCGTTGCCTACCAAGCTCAGCAGCAAGGCAATAGAAGCCGCAATAGCCCATCCGTTGCTGCGGACAGCGGGAGCCGCCGATGGCGCTACGCTGGCCAAGCCGGGGTTAGAAGCCGAGACGCGCATGGTAGGCACTTCGGCCGTAGCGAGGGGGGTAGGCGCTGCTGAGGCAGCGCCGCCGATATCAGCCAGTACGCGGCCCAGCACGCGCTCACGCATGCCGGCGGGGGGGGTAAGGGCGTGAGCTTCAGCATATACTCCAAGGCCGGCAAGTAAATCGTCCAATTCTTGCCGCACCTGCGGATGCTGGCTGGCCTGCGCTTCTACCTCGGCCTGCTCGGCGGGGCTAAGCTCGCCGAGCACGTACTGCTCAAGGCGGCCAGATGCAATATATTCTTGATAATTTTCCACGAAGTCAGCTCGGTATTAGCGAATTAGTTTGGCGAGAACTTTCAAAGCAGTTCGGGCGCGGGTTTTCACGGTGCCCAAGGGCAGGTTAAGTTCTTCAGCCGCTTCGCTTTGGGTGAAGCCGCCGAAATAGAGCAGGTCGATAACTTGGCGCTGCTCGGGAACGAGCTGGCGGGTAATTTCTTCAAGACCCAAGTGCTCGGGCCGGAAGGAAACCGGGGCCGCCTGACGCTGGGCAGCAAGGCTGTCGTCGAGGCCCTGGGTGCGAGAACTTACGCGGTGCTGGCGCGAGCGGATTTTATCGATTGCTAAATTCCGGCTAATATTTACGACCCAGGTAAAAAGGCGGCCTTTGCTGGCATCGTAGCCGTCGATGGCGTGCCAGATTTTGACCAGGGCTTCTTGAAGCACATCCTCTGCTTCGTCTTCGGCCTTGACAATGCGCTGGATAACGCCGTAGAGCGCCGCCGAGTACCGGTCGTAAAATTCGGTCATGGCCGTTTGGTCACGGGCGCGCAGCCGGCTGACTAAGGCAGCTTCGGCGGCTGGCGGGATAGAGATGAAAGGTTGGTCGGGCAC
>CALMOO010000225.1 GCA_937871705.1 uncultured Hymenobacter sp. | reverse complement strand
ACTAAAAACCCCGACCAAGTAGGTCGGGGTTTTTAGTTGGGGCCGTTTGCCAATTGGCGAGTTGGTGCTCGCTAAGGCTTTATGCCTGAGCCGTTACCCTTCCAGGACAGGCTGGCAAATACATCGTGGGGCAGTAGCATGGCGCCATACAGCATATCGGTGCGGCGCTGGGCTTTCGTCAGCCAATAGTTAGTAACCCACTCGGTTTCTTCTTGCGTGAAGGCAGCCATCACGCCTTTATGGCCGCGCAGCTTGTCCCAGCCGCGCTGAGCCAGCAGTTGCCCAGCCTTGGTCAAGAAGGCTTGTAGCTCACTAAGCTGGCGCGGACCAGTGCCATACTCTACCTCGATATAGTCGCCAACCGGGTGCTCGAGCAAGCGGCCCACCGGGTTTTCAAAATAAGTGCGTAATACGGTAGTTGGTATTGCATTAAACATAGGCACAGTTAGATATTAAATATATTTAAGGAAATATCTCATACAAAGATAGTTACCAGGAATACCGTTCGAAATTTGCAGCCGAAAAAACTACGAAATAAGTATGGTATTGGATTTACCTTTTTCCCTACCCCTAATACCGCTAAGGCACTAAAAAAAGCCCTACCGCTGCCGGTAGAGCTTTGCTTAGGTTTGTGGCGCAGCGATGCTACTCGGCGCGATGGAACGGGCGGAACGCAGGGGCACCAGCGGGCATGACCAGTACGCCCATGCCACCGTGCAGCGCATAGAAGTCGCGGATGGTGGCTTCGAGCTTGGGGCGGTCGTGCAGCGATATTTCGGCAAATATGTCCTGCTGAGTCAGCGGGGCCGCCACGGCGCTCAAGCGGCACGAGTCGATGCCCAGCGGATGCTCAATAAAAAGTGGGGTACCATCCTTAGCCAAATGGCCATACTGATAGCGCCAGGCGCGGGCAAAAGTTGCCTGACTGGCTTTGGGCCCGTAGGCAGTTGGGGCAAAGCCGAGGCTTCGCAGGTAGGTATCGGTCATATTACTTTGCGAACAGCCACAGTAGTAAAATAGTTGAAAATCAATAAATAATAACTCACATAAAGTACGGCCGGCCTTTTAAGTATCCAATTTTTACAGGGCACGCCCGTTTGGGGCATAGCTTATGGCTCAGGGTTTTCGCAAGCCCCTACCCCCCTGCGCGGAGCCAAAGCCTCGACCGTAGCGCGGCTAACGAGACGGAGCCGAAAAAAAAGATTTCGAGCAAGCCGAAAATCTGGAAACGAGGTGACATACGTACGTGTTAGACGCAGACATTTATCAGCATATTTTTACTTTATCATGAATTGCAGCTGCTATCAAGAAGCCTACGACGTTCTGGTAAGAGGGAACGACGGGATACTACCCGACTTATATGAAGTGGCTGGCCTGACGGTAGCTGACCAACCCGTGGCACCGGCTCTGCCCCTAACAGTGGCCGACGTAGTGGCGCTGGCCTTGGTTGAGATGAGTACGCAGCCAGCACTGGGCTGGCGCAGCTAGCACCCCACTGGCAGGGTCGAATGGGGCTAGTCTACTAGGTATCCTGGTAGGCCAGCCCCATTGTGGGTGGGGCCTAGCCTGAGCCTGGCAACTGCTGCTTTTAGGGCACTACTATTTTTGAGCTTTGACGTAAGGTCCACGGTATTTTGTGCGTGGCGCCCGAGTACTGCTTTCTTTTTGGGAAGGCTCAGCGCCTGTGGCTTTCCTGTATGCCGACTTTTATTCATTCGACTACCAGCGTGGTGCATCTGCTGGCCGTTTTGCTGGCCCTGGTGGCCGGCACCGCAGTAGTAGCTAGCCGCAAAGGCACGCGGCTGCACCGGCACCTGGGCCGGGTGTATGTGGGCAGTATGTGCGTGGTTTTGCTGACGGCTTTTCGCATTTATGTACTTTTTGGGCGGTTCGGCATCGTGCATTGGGGGGCCGTGGGCAGCGTGGCGGCCTTGCTAATCGGCACGGGCGCGGTGGTGCTGCGGCCAGGCAATTCGGCGTGGCTGCGCTGGCACTACTTGGGCATGGGGGCTTCCGTGACGGGCCTCTACGCGGCGCTTATCGTGGAAAGTACGTACCGCTTTTTTCCGCCCGCCTACTTCTGGTGGAGCACGCTGGGGCCCACGGCGGCCATCTTTCTGGCCGGCGGCTTGCTGCTGCGGCGCTACTTTCCGGGGCAGGCCGCGTAGCCGATAATTTGTCGTTTTGCGATGCCTAAGCTGGCACTGTAGCAGCTACGCTACCCCCCTGCTCGTATACTAGCCCCACTATCGCACCCGGTGGGCAGCAGCAGCCGATGGGCGCAGTACCTTTTTACAGTGCCAAAACGACATGGCTATCGAACTCCAACGAGCTTCGGCGACGCCGGGGGCCACACCAACCTACTGGCTCACGCGCTTCGTGATTTTGCGCCTGCTGGGCGCGCTCTATGCCGTGGCTTTTCTGGTAGCGATTAATCAGATTGTGCCGCTGATTGGCTCTAGCGGGCTCCTACCCGTCGGCTCTTACCTGCAGCAGGTGAGCAGCGCCTTGGGCTCGGATGGGGCGGGTTTTCTGCGCCTGCCGTCGCTTTTCTGGCTTTGGCATTCCGATGCGGCCCTGCTCACGGTTGCTTGGCTGGGGCTGGGGCTGTCGTGCGTAGTAGTGGCGGGCTATGCCAATGCGCCGCTGCTGGCGGTGCTCTGGTTTACGTACATGTCCTTCGTGCACGTGGGCCAGGAATGGTACGGCTACGGCTGGGAGATTCAGCTTACTGAAACCGGGTTTCTGGCTATTTTCCTGTGCCCGCTGCGCGAGCTGCGGCCTTTTCCGCGGCAGGCGCCGCCCATGCCCATCATTGTTTTGTTTCGGTGGCTGGCGTTTCGCATTATGTTAGGGGCGGGCTTAATCAAGTTTCGGGGCGATGAAGTATGGCGGAATAGCACCGCCCTTTACTACCACTTCGAAACGCAGCCCATTCCGGGGCCGCTGAGCCGGTGGTTTCACTTTTTGCCGCGTACTGCTCTCCGGGTTGGCGTGTGGTTTAATTGGCTGGCCGAGCTAGCGGCGCCCTTGTTCGTGTTTGGGCCGCGGGTGGCGCGCCACGTGGCGGGCGTGGTCATCGTCTTGTTTCAGATTAACATCATCCTCAGCGGCAACCTTTCGTTTCTCAATTGGCTGACCATCGTGCCGGCGCTGGCTTGCTTCGATGATGGCTTTTGGGCCCGGCTCCTACCCCAGCGGCTGGTTCGGAAGGCGGCAGCCGCGGCGGCCGCAGCCACAGAATCGCGGGCGCAGTTCGTGACGGCTTGGCTCGTGACGGCCCTTATTGTGGTGCTGAGTATCCGGCCGGCGCTCAACATCGTTTCGCCCGGCCAGATTATGAATACGTCGTTTGACCCGCTCGACCTCGTGAATACCTACGGCGCGTTTGGCTCGGTGGGGCAGCAGCGGTTGAATGTGGTTTTTGAAGGCACCATGGACGCCGACTCGAGCGACCAGGCCACCTGGAAACCGTATATCTACAAGGGCCTGCCGGTTTTGCTCGATAAGCGGCCACCCCAGATAGCGCCTTATCAGCTGCGGCTGGACTGGCAGATGTGGTTTGCGGCCATGGCTTCGCCCGCCGACTACCCCTGGACGCTGAACCTAGTGTGGAAGCTCCTGCATAACGATACCGGAGCGGTTGGCTTGTTTGCCAGCAGTCCTTTTCCGGGCAAGGCGCCGCGCTATATTCGAGCTATTCGGTACCGGTATTCGTTTGCCAAGCCTGGTAATGCGCAGGGCCTTTGGTGGACGCGGGAGCGGGTCGATGTGTGGCTGCCGGCCATGTCGGCCAAAAATCCGAATCTCACCGCATTTCTGCTACAAGCCGGCTGGGCGCAGTGAGCGTCCTACCTACCGCCCTACCCCCCTCTCTCCAGCCAACCCCTGCCAACGACGCAGGCAGCCCTGGCGAAGGGTAGTTGGCGCTGCGCGCTGCACTCGGGGCTATTTTTGCTCAAGCCCATTAGGGCTTTCACCTTATGCCCGCTCCCATGATGCCTTTCCGCCAGACTGGTCGTTTTCTTACTTGCGTGCTCGCGGCCGGGATGCTGCCTTTTGGCCCGCACCCAGCCGCCGCGCCAAGCGCTGCTGCTAAGCACCAGGTAGCCCGCGCCGCAGCGCCTAACACCCTGACGGCCGACGAGCAGCGCCAGGGATGGAAGCTGCTTTTTGATGGCAAAAGCTCGGCGGGCTGGCGCAGCGCCAAGGGCCCGGCCTTCCCGACCCACGGCTGGCAAATAAGCGATGGCGCGCTCACCACGCTGGCCGCCGATGGCAAAGAGTCTGCAAACGGGGGCGATATTATCACAACCGCTCAGTACGCAGCGTTTGACTTTTCCTTTGAATTTCAGCTCACGCCGGGCGCCAACAGCGGGGTTATCTATTTTGTGACGCTGGCCGAGCAAACTCCCGGCTCGCCCATTGGCCTGGAGTACCAGCTGCTGGACGACGCGCGCCACCCCGACGCCAAGCTGGGCCACGACGGCGACCGCACGCTGGCTTCGCTCTACGACCTGATTCCGGCAGTTAAGCCGCCGGCTTGCACCAGGCCCATTGGCGCCTGGAACGTGGGCCGGGTAGTGGTTCACCCCAACAACCACGTCGAGCACTACCTGAACGGCGTGAAAGTACTGGAGTACGAGCGCGACTCGCCTGCTTTCCAGACGCTGGTGGCTGGGAGCAAGTACCACATCTGGCCGCAGTTTGGCAAGGCCCGAGCGGGGCACCTGCTCTTGCAAGACCACGGCAATCTGGTTTCCTTCCGCAGCTTGAAAATCAAGGAATTGCACTAGGCAGCTCGCACCCGCTGTCCTACTAGCGCCGTCAAACGCAAGGCCCTCGGCAGCCGAGTGGCGCTTCTCTCACGGGGCGGCCAGCCCCGGCGCCCGGCAAAAAGCCGAGTCCGTGAGCGTGCGCAGAAAAGCCAGCAGCTCGCGCTGTTCCTTTGCTGTGAGTGGAATGCCCAGCCGGCCGTTGGGCTGGCGCAATACGGGGTCCAGGGTGGGCGAATCTACCAGGCCGTGGTCGTAGTGAGCCAGCACTTGCGCCAGGGTAGCAAAGCGGCCATCGTGCATGTAGGGCGCCGTGAGGGCACAGTTGCGCAGCGACGGCACCTTGAACCGCCCGCGGTCGGCGGGCAAAAACGTGATGGCCACCCGGCCCGAATCCAGCGGGAAACTTCGGCTCAGGCCATTGTTGCGAAAGCTGTCGTCCGTAAACAAGTCGGTGGCGTGGCAGCTGCTACACTTGCGCTGCAGCAGCGCCCGGCCGCGCAGCTCCTGGGCGGTGAGGGTGCCCCCGGCCTCGTGGCGCACGTAGCGGTCGTAGCGGGAGCTGGCCGAAATCAGCGCAGCCGTGAACTGGGCCAGGGCCCGCAGCAGCTGGTAAGACGTGATGGGCCCCGGCCCATAGGCCCGCGCAAACTGACGAACGTAAACGGGGTCGGCGTTGAGCTTAGCGAGCACACTGGGGAGGGTAGCGCCCATTTCCAGCGGGTTGGTCAGCGGCGCCAGGGGTAAGGTTTCGAGGTTCTTCGGCCCGCCATCGGCGAAGAAGGTGTGCTTCCAACGCAGATTTTGCAGGGCCGGGGCATTGCGTCGGCCACGCCTACCCCCCACGCCGGGGCTGATGCGCTCGGGGCTGGCAAAAGCCGTGGCTTGCCGGTGGCAGCTGGCGCACGACACCGTACCATCGTGCGCAAGGCGCCGGTCGTAGAATAGCTGCCTGCCCAACTCAAAGGCCTCGCGCGCTGGCACCGGCGCATACACCGGCGCCGGAAAGTTGCGGGGCAGCGCGGCCACCAGCGCCGACCGGGCCGCCGCGTCGGCTCGTTTGGAGCAGTAGCGGGCCAGGCCCAACGCCAGCAATAACCCCGCCGCGCACGCCACGCTTGCCCACCGCATGGCTAGTTGGGGTGAATGTGCTCCAGCGTAAACATGCCGGCCGCGTAGTTATCGGCCACTCGCACGGCGCTGGGCCCACCCTCCGAGTCATACACCTCGGCGAAGCGGACCGGCGCGGGGCCAGTAAACATCTTCTGCACGTCTACGCTGAGGTGAATCTCGGGCTGGTGGTCGGGGCTCACGGTCACGGTTGCGCCCCCAAAGGCCGGCGCGATGGTGCGCAGGGCATTATAGGGTTTTTGAAACCCCATAATGGCAAACAGCAAGCGGCCCGTGGCCGACGCCGACGAAGTGCCTTCGAGCCGCATGAAGATGTAGCCCGAGTTCCAGTCCCAGAACATGCCGTGCACCGGGTCGAGCGCACCGGTTTGGGCGCCGGCCACGTTGCGGGCGCTGTCTACCCCCACCACAAAGCTGAGGCCGGTATACTCGCCCGTCGGCACGGCCGGCAGGACCAAGTGCTGCGAAGTACCCACGGCGGCATCAACCAGAAAGTAGCTGTCGGGCACGGCATAGTGGGTGCCGTCGCGCCGGGTTAGCTTCACGTTCGAGAGGTAGTATTTGAACGCCGAAATACTAAACTGCTCGCCGTTGCCATTGGGGTAAGTGCCGGTGTTGAGTACCAGCGGAGCCGGCCCCACAGTGGCTTCCAGCTGCAGGTACAAGTCGCCGGTTGGATTAGCCGGGCTGGGGCCTTTGCTGCACATCGTGAGCAGGCCAGCCAGCAGCAGGCAGCCCAGGCTAATGCGCAGCCGAGCCAGCGCAGGCTCGGCCTTGCGCCTGCGCACCTTAGCCAAGTGCGTAGTCATCAGCGCACAAGGGATAGTCGCTGCACGCCGGCCACCTGGCCATTGGTGAGCAAGCGGTAGTAGTAGAAGCCCGCCGGCAAGTCGGCCACGCTGATGGCCACTTCCTGCCCCACCTCCTCGGGGCGGAGCGCGAAGGTGCGCACCAAGCCACCCATTGAGTTAAACAGCTCTACCACATTGTATTCGCGCGCCTGCGAATGGTCTACCAGCAGCGTTACCAGGCCGCTGGTGGGGTTAGGGTACAGGCTAAAGGCTGCGGCGACCAGCTGGGCAGGCTGCGCGCCCAGCGCGGTCGCCACCGTAATCACCCCGTACATGCCTACCCCCGGCCCGCCGTGGAAGGTGCAGTGGTAGGGAAAGGAGCCGGCCGTGGCAAAGGTGAGCGAATTACTCACGTTGGCCGAGTTAATCGTGAACGTCGTCCAGGCGCCATCGTCAGAGGCTGTGGGGTGCGAGTTGGTGCCGCCCTGGTACTGCCACGTCACCACATCGCCGGGATGAATCGTGACTGTCTGGGGCGAGTAAAAGTTGTCGCCGACGGTGATGGTAATCGGCGCGGCCCCAGCAGCCTGGCTGAGCAGCAGCAACAACCCTAGTAAATACGCAGCAGCCTTCATGTCTTACTTGGTTAAAGTGAAAGAAATGATTGATGCAAGCAAGTGCCACTGGCAAGCGACAACCTTGACCTACACCTGACTACTCGAATATTTTCGCTGCGGGGTTGCCTAATCTTACTAAAATAAATTGTAAAATTTATATTTCTTTACGAGCCCTAAGCAGGGCCTGTGCTTCGGGCTACTTGGCTACGTTGCGTATGGTTTGGCAGGATGTTTCGAGTTAAGTTCTGCTACAGCCACGCACCTACTCAACCTTACTACCCCTTCCTCAGGGCAGCTACTCAAGGGGTAGCCCATGGCACGCGAATGCGCACGTAGGCCCCGGCGCCGGGTAGCGTGCCGGCTTGCATGGCGCCGCCGAGCAGCGCTACCTGGTCGCGGATACTGCGCAGCCCCAGGCCAGCGCCGGCAAGAGGGGGGGTAGTAAACCCCAGGCCATTGTCTTCGGCCCGCAACAGCACCCAACCCGGCATGGTTTCGAGCTCCAGGCTGGCCTCGGTGGCGCCGCGGGCGTGCTTCACGACGTTCTGGGCCAGCTCCTGGGCCATGCGGTAG
>CALMOO010000224.1 GCA_937871705.1 uncultured Hymenobacter sp. | reverse complement strand
CGACGTGCAGCAAGCCCTGCGCCTCCTGCGCGAGCGAGCCCCCAAGTACGGCCTCAACCCCGAGCGCATCGGCGTGATGGGCTTCTCGGCGGGCGGCCACTTGGCTTCTACGGCAGGTACGCACTTTGCCCGGCCCGCGGGCGACAACCCCGGCGCCACGTCGGTGCGCCCGGCGTTTCTGGTGCTGCTTTATCCAGTTATCAGTTTCAGCGACAGCCTCAAGCACACCGGCTCGCGCGATAACCTGATTGGCACCGCGCCTAGCGCCGACCAGACGCGGCTGTATTCCAACGAGCTGCAAGTATCAGCTCAAACCCCGCCAACCTTCCTGGTGCACGCGGAAGACGACCAAACGGTGCCCGTGCAAAACAGCCTCGTTTTTTACCAGGCCCTACGTCGCCACAACGTGCCGGCCGAGATGCACCTCTACCCCAAAGGGGGCCACGGCTTTGGCATGAACAATAGCACTACCAAGGACCAATGGATTGAGCGCCTGCAAAACTGGCTAGATGCCAACGGTTTGTTAACTAAATAAATAGAAGTTAATCTGTCATTGCGAGTCTATGAAGTAATCGCCTCAACGTTCGTTTGGGTGCGATTGCTTCGTAGGCTCGTAATGACAATCAGCTTCTAATTCGCAACTCAACATTATGCTTCAACTCGGCGACCAAGCTCCCGATTTTTCCTTGCCCACCGGCAACGGCGGCACCTTCCACCTGGCAGCGCAACGCGGCAAGCCGGTAGTGCTTTATTTCTATCCTAAGGATGATACGCCCGGCTGCACGGCCGAGGCCTGCGCTTTCCGCGACCAGTACGAAGACTTCACCGACCTGGGCGCCGTGGTAGTAGGCGTCAGCTCCGACAGCGAGGCTTCGCACCAGAAGTTCAGCCAGAAGCACCGCCTACCCTTTCCGTTGGTATCCGATGCGGGCGGTCAGTTGCGCAAACGCTACGAAGTGCCGCGGGCGCTGCTTGGGCTACTGCCCGGCCGCGTCACGTTCGTGATTGATGCGGAGGGAAAAATCGCCTACATCTTCAACTCTTTGAGCGGAGCCACCGACCACGTCAGCAAGACTAAAGAGGTACTGCGCGGGTTGGCCGTGTAAAGAGGGGGTAGGGCGTAATCACCTCTCGCCCAGTTTAAGCATAGTAAGTAGTCATGCTCTTATCGCCCAATCTTATCACCAATATTGGCCTGCTGGCCGCGGTACTCTCGGCTCTCACATTTTTTCCGCAAGTGCTGCATACCTGGCAAACCCGCTCGGCTAATGGGCTGAGCGGGCCCACGCTGGCCGTGGGCGCTAGCAGCATGATACTTTGGCTGATATACGGCACGTACCAGCACAATATCCCCATCTTGTTGGGCAATGCGGTAAACTTGTTTTTTACGCTGCTGCTGGTGTTTTTTAAGCATCATTTCCGGCAACTCGGTGAGCCCGCCCTACCCCCTCCCGCACCGGGGGCAGTCAAAAACACCTAACCATACGGGCAGCTTACTGCCAGCCGCCGCCCAGCGCGTGGTATAGGTCCGTGACCGCTTGGCGCTGCTGCAATTGGTCATTTACGCCATTGAGCTGCGCTTGGAGCAGGCTTTGCTGGGCCGTTAGCACTTCGGTGTAGTTGGCGAAGCCGGCGCGCAGCAGCTCCTGCGTGTAGTCGACAGATTTGACCAGCGCGTCGAGCTGCTTGGCCCGCAGGTTGGCTTTGTCAACGGCGCTTTGGTAGGCAAATAGCGCATTAGAAACCTCCTGGCCAGCCGTGAACATCGTTTGCTGGTAGGTGTAAAGATATTCCTGCTGTAAGGCCTGCGAACGGGCCAGCCGCAAGCGGTTCAGGCCTTGGTTGAAAACAGGCTGTGCCAAGCCACCCACCAGACTAGCGAAGATAGACGAGGGCGCAAACAGGTCTTGAATAACCGTGCTGGTAAGGCCCGCGTTGGCCGTAATCGTGAAGCTGGGGTAGAAGTACGTGCGCGCCACGTTGGTTTGCTCGAAGGCCGACTGAAACGTAAACTCGGCCTGCTGCACGTCGGGGCGATTGCGCAGCAGCTGGCTGGGCACGCCCGTGAGCAAAGGTGGAGCAGGGTCTTGGCCAGCCAGCGTGCCGCGCTCGATGGGGCCGGGCGTGCGGCCCAGCAGCGTAGCCAGCAGGTTTTCGGCCTCCCGGATGCTGCGCTGCAAATCTGGAATGGTGACTTCGGCCGCGTAGCGGTTAGCTTCGCTTTGCACCACGGCGGCGCCAGTTACCACGTCGCCTTCCTTGAGCAGGCGCATAGTTTCGACGTCCTGAATCCGGTTCTGAACCGTTTGGCGCGTGATGGCAAGCTGCGCATCCAGCGCAAGCAGCGAGTAATAATTATCGGCAATGTCGGCAATGAGCTGGGTTTGCACCACGCGCCGGTAGGCTTCGCTCTGGAGCAGCGTGGCCACGTACGAGCGCTTGTTGCTGCGCAGCTTGCCCCACACATCGGCCTCCCAGCTGCTGCTCAAGCCCAGCAAATACTGGTGAGCCGCTCCGCCCGTGATGATGGTCGATTGGTCGCCGGTCGTGGTGCCGCCCGTCGTGCCGGTGGTGCCCCCCGTAGTTCCGCCCGTTGTGCCACCAGTGGTACCGGTAGTGCCCGTAGTTCCACCGGTGATGCCGCCCGTTGTTCCTCCACCGGTGGTGCTGCCGCTAGTGGTGCCGCCCGTCGTGCTGCCGGTCGTACTACCCGTTGTGCTGCCACTAGTAGTGCCAGTGGTGCCGGTAGTGCCGCTGGTAGTGCCACTAACCCCTGTGCTTACGTAGGAGCCGCCCACCCGCGAGAGGGTGGTAGTAGCCCGCCCCGTCAGGCTGGGCAGAAAGGCCGCCCGGCTTTGAGCCAGTAGGGCTTGCGCCTGGGCAATGCGCGCATTG
>CALMOO010000223.1 GCA_937871705.1 uncultured Hymenobacter sp. | reverse complement strand
GCAAAGCAACGAGCGCGAAAAGCTGCTGCGCATGGACCAGGTACTCGGACAGCGCGTGGTGGGCCAGGATGGGGCTGTGCGTGCGCTGTGCGCTGCCATTCTGGAGTCGCGCTCGGGCCTGACCAAAGCCGGGCAGCCCATCGGCTCATTTTTCCTGCTCGGGCCCACCGGCACGGGTAAGACGGAGCTAGCCAAGGCGCTGGCCGATTTCTTGTTCAATGACGAGTCCTTCCTGATTCGATTCGACATGTCGGAGTTCAAGGAAGAGCACTCGGCGGCGCTGCTCTACGGCGCGCCTCCCGGCTACGTGGGCTACGAGGAGGGCGGCTTGTTGGTGAATAAAATTCGGGAAAAGCCGTACTCAGTTGTGCTGTTTGATGAGATTGAAAAAGCGCACCCGTCGGTGTTCGACATCTTCTTGCAAATCTTGGATGAAGGCCGCCTGCACGACCGGCTGGGCCGCGAGGGCGACTTCTCAAACGCCGTCATTCTGTTCACGTCTAATATTGGCGCCGAGCAAGTTAGCCGCAGCTTTGCGGCCGGGCAGGCGCCTACCCCCACCGACTTGCTCGAAGCCATGAGCCGCCATTTCCGGCCCGAGTTTCTGGCGCGCCTCACCGAAATCGTGCCTTTCGCCCCCATCTCGGAAGAGAACGTGGGACGCATCTTCGACATTCACCTGCGGCCACTGCTAGAGCAGTTGCGCCGGCAAGGTATTACCCTCGCAATCAGCACCGAAGCTCGGCAGCATTTGGCATTGTCGGGCTTCACGCCCAAATACGGCGCTCGGCCCATCACGGGCGTGATTCGGCAGCAGCTGCGGCGGCCCATCTCACGGCTCATCATTAGTGGCGAAGCGCGGCCGGGCACCACGCTCACCCTCAGTAAGCCCGAAGGCAGCGACGAGCTAGTGTGGGAAACTACGCACGCGGCCGCACCTGAGCCCGCTTTGCCAGATACAGCCCTGCCGGGTGCGGCTCCTACCCCCCCTCTGGCAGCCGAAGCTGCCGAGCCAGCCGCCAGCGTTTAGCTTTACTTCCGTCTGCATTCCTGAATTTTTACCTGTTTCTATGGCGTCATTCTATGCGGAACTGGAAGTAGCGGGCCAAACCTACCCGGTACGTCAATGTCAGTTTGGGTTTGAGCAAGCCATCGACGCACGCGGCCGGGTGCAAGCCAAGGTGCGGCACGGCCTGCTCTACCTCACGCTCGACGTGCCCGACGATGACCAGCTGCTCGACTGGGCCAACACGGCTCACAAGCCCCTGGCCGGCCACGTTACCTTCTTCGAAACCGACCGGCAAACGGCCCGCGAAACCGTGAGCTTCGCCGCTGGCCAGTGCGTGGGCTACCATGAAAGCTTTGAGTCGGGCGATGGGCAGGCGGGCGCCTACGTGTGCCAGCTCGTCCTTACCACCGACGGGCTGGTGCTTACGCCTGGTAGCGCCCCGCGCCCCTTTGTGCCCGCTGCAGCGCGCTCGTATGCGCCTACCCCGGCGGAAGCCTTACCGGCCACCGCAGTGGCTAGCGCCTTGCAGCCCTCCAAGCTGGAACGCTACAACACCCGTATGGCTATGATGCACAACGCCCGCACCAAGCTGGCAACCCTGCCCAATGAGCCGGCGCAAACAGCGGTAGAGCGACTAGCACGCAACAACGTGGCTGTGGAGCGGGCTAACCTTAGCGCGCACGTTTACCACAGCGACAAAGTGCCGCCCGTGGAAGCGCCCGAAGGCTGGCATATGCTCGGTGGGGAGGAGCTAACCAGTAAAGGTGTAACGCCAGAAATGCTGCTTGACCCTGCATCCGGCTTTAAAGCAGCACTTTATCAATCTAGCTTTGAACAGCCGCCCAAGCTGGTGATAGCCTTTGCCGGGACGGAGGACAAAAAGGACATTCTAGCTGACCTACGGCAAGGGATGGGAATGAAGGAAAAGCAGTATAATGAAGCGATGAACTTGGCTAATGCTGTAGCTGAAAATGGCGACCCTCTGGATATAGAAACTACGGGCCACTCGCTAGGCGGCGGCTTGGCGAGCGCCGCCACCGTGGTAACGGGCATTAAAAGCTACACTTTCAACGCAGCGGGCTTGCACGTAAACACCGTCATGCGCCCACCATACGGGGTGTCACGGGCGGCGATGCAAGCGCAAAGCGCACTGATTGATGCCTACCGTTCGACTTCTGACCCCCTCAACAATGCCCAAAAAACCGCTGCCCTCACGCGCGGTTTCGTCTTGCCCAAAGCCCTCGGTGTTCCTCGTCCTGTTGCCCCTGCTCCGGCTTGGCAACACCAGTGGCCCGAACTAGTGAAAGGCAACCCGCTGAAAGCCGCTAAGACGATGGCCCTGGATGGCCACGGCATATCCCCGCAGATGGTAGACCACATCGAGCACGAGAAAGACCAGGATACGGCTACGCTCACTACTTACTTAGGCTCATGAGCTGGCACGCTGCCCCCCGACCTGTCAGCCGTTGGGGCTGGCTCGGATTGTTATTCCCCTTTTACTACTTGCTTGGCTGTATGCAACCCACCCCTAATCCTATTTATAAGCACGCGCCGCAGGAATACTTTCCAGCTAGCCCGGCCCTGGACTTGGCCTTGGCTATTCGCCGCAACGACGTAGCGGGCATCGACGCCGTGTTTGCTCAGCATCCCAACCTGGACCCTAACCAAGCGGGCCAACAGGGCGTCACCTTTCTGTTTTGGGCTTATTCCCACCACCACGTACCAACTATGCAGGCTCTCGTGCGGCACGGAGCCGATGTCAATCGCCCCCTGCACCTGCCAGCCGAAAAAGGCGGCACTTACACTACACATCTGCTCAACATCGCTACCGAAGGGCCTAAAGATGAATTGCTCGTAGCCTTGCTCGACCTCAAAGCCGACCCTAATGTGAAGGACGAGCGCCAGGTACCCGCCTTGCTCAACGCCGTATACATCAACAACTACCCGCGCATGAAGCTGCTGCTTGAGCGCGGGGCTGATATTGATGCCGCTGAGAGTTCAGGAGCCACGGCGGCTGTGCTACTTGCCCGGCTTAATAATTTTGAGATGGTGTATTACCTACTGGAAAGAGGAGCCGATTGGCATAAATCTGATGGCAGCATAGCGCTCAATACGCAAGAAAAAGATATCGGTAATGCCAATGTTTTGCAGTGGCAACTCAAGGTTAAGCACTGGTTGATGGCGCATGGCGTCAAGTTCCCGGTGCCGTCTTCTGGGGCTGCGCGCTATGCCGCTATCCGCCAGCGCTGGGAGCAGACGCCTGAGGGCCACGCCTGGCGCGTCAAGCTCGATGCCCTTGGCGCCCAGCCCAATGTGGTGGGCAAGGCGTGGACCAAAGAGGAGTTGGCTGCTCGGCAAGCAATGCGCGCCTGGATGCAGCAAGAAGGCATTCCTTTTCCCCCTTTATAATCAGCTCACTAGTCATTGGTGTAGAATGACCGACCGGCAAATGGCCCGCGAAACCGTGAACTTCCAAGCCGGCCAGTGTGTGGGCTACCAGGAGACTTTCATGGCCTAGTTCTTCCCTGAGCTAGTAGCCGCTGGCAGGCTGCACCAAAACCTCGTAGGGCAGGTTGAGCGCCGATTGACCGGCCAAGTGCTTTTCGAGCGCCTGGGTGGCTTGTTGCCACTCGGCCGCGGTGAGCCGGCTGGCCGCCAAGGGCGTCAGCTGCACCCGGATGCAGCGCACGAAGCCCGCCGTGGGGGTAGCCCCGTTCTGGAAGCCTTTTTCCACGCGCACATCGGCCAGGTGCGCGCCCAGCTCGGCCCAGCAGGCCGCCGTGATGTCGGCCAGCGTGACGAGACGCTGGCGAGTGAGCAAGTTGCGGCGAAGGGCGTGGGTGCGCTCTTCGGCAGTGGGGCGCTCGCGGCCGCCGGCAGTGGTGGTAAACAGCCGTACTTCGTCGAAGTAGTGGCCCTCGTGTACGCGCAGGCGGCTGCCGGCGGCCAGGCGGTTGGCGGCCCGGCCGTTGCTCGACCAATACTCCAGGTACACGCTGTCGTTGACGTCGTGCGGGCGCAGCAGCAGGTAGGGCACTGCCTGCTCGGCGGTGGCAGACTGGCGGTCAAGGCGCTCTTCGAGGCGCGATAAGTTCTGATTAAGCTCGCGCAGGATGGAACCGATAAAGTCGGTACCCGCCGCCATGAAGGCCCGGCTTTCATCGCGCAGCAGCTCCAGCAGCTCGCGCAGGGCCTCGCGGCCGGTGCGGGTGTCGAAGCGCCCGGCGCCGTGGGCGCGCAGCGTGTAGGTATCGGTGGCGCCCTCGCGCAGGTCGCTGAGGGTAGTAGAGCGGTACACCACGTTGCTGAGGCTGTATACCTCGCGCACCGCCAAAAAAGGCTCCTCGCTCACCAGCGGAAACATATTGAGCGCCGGCTGCAGCCGAGACAACACCTTGTGCAGCCGCCGGTTGAGCACCGGAAAGCAGTTGAGCGCGCACACCAGCTGGTCGAAGCCCTCGGGAGGCAGCGCGTGCGAGAAGCGCACCTCCAGCCACGTCAGCGGCTGGGTCAGCACGGCCAGCTCGGCGGCGGGGTCGAAGGCTTCGGCCAGCTCGGGGGGGTAGGGCCGCGGCACGTAGGCCGCCAGCGCGCCTGCTGGGCCCGCCAGGTGCACAAAAGCCGGGGCGTATTGAGCTCGCACCTGTTGCTCCAGGCGCTGCAGCACATCATATTCTTCGTGCAGGGGCGTGCCGCTCGTCGAGCCTGCGGGGGGGGGTAGGCCGGGCCGAGCCGTCAGCTCGGTGCTGCCGAGCAGCCACTGCTCGCCGGGCAGAAAGGCCGCGTAGGCCGCGCGGCGGGGCTCATTAAACCAGTCAAAATACAGCGTCAGGTCTTCGAGGGCTACGCCGGTGGCGGGCAGCTCTAGGCCCAGCCACAGGCGGCGGTAGCGAGCAGGCGCCGGGGCCGCGTTGTGAGCCACTAACCGCTTCTGGCCATTGGGCTCGAACTGCCACACGGTAGCATCGGTGGCCAGGCAGCGCACGGCCCCACCCACGAGGCGCACGTCTTGTAGCGGCGAAAAAAAGATTTCCGGCCCGGCCGCCTGCCGGCCCACCGTGGGCGGCTGGTACACAAACTGCGCGCTGACGGGCAGCGGCACCACGGCCTCGCGGGCGCGGGCCTGGGCTATGGCGTGGGCCGGCTGCGCAATGTCGACCACATCGGGGTTGAGTAGGGTGGCCAGGCGCTCCAGCAGCCGGTTTTGAGTGTGTTGCAGCTCCTGGCCTACTTTCTCAAACTCCACGGCGCAGGCTTCGAGCAGCAGCTGCACCAGCGGGTCGAAGCCATCAAGGTCGTTTTCGGCGTAGCCCCAAAACTCGGCCGCTTGGCGCGTAAGGCGGCTTTTGACGCTGGCTTTACTGAAATCGGTGGC
>CALMOO010000222.1:6169-7343 GCA_937871705.1 uncultured Hymenobacter sp. | reverse complement strand
CGGTTGCTGGCGTTGCTGATGGGGCCGTCGGTTCCTACCCCCCCTCTGCCGGCCAAGCCCACCGCGCCCCTGCTGCTGGACGATGCCTCGTTTGCTGACTTATACCACCAAGCGCTGCAAGTGAGTTACCACAACGCCCAAGCCGGCATTTGGCTAACCCGGCTCCGGCAGCTGGCTGCCCGGCCCGAAAATGCGTCGTACTACGAGCAGCTGCTTTTTTTGCAGGCGCTGCTCCAGCACGCAGCCAGCCAGGAAGTGGCCGCTCGCCAAACGCTGGCGCCCTTGGCGGCTGGCACCAGCGCTACGGCGGGCTACTACCAGTACTTGCTAGGAATCTGGCAGTTGCAGCAACACCAATATGCCACAGCTGCCGCTCAGTTTGGCTTGGCTGCCGAGCATGGCGCTACGGCTGCCCGCCCTGCCCAGGCCTGGGCGTTGGCTTTGAGCGGGCAGCTAGATTCGGCGCGTGTGCAAGCGCGGAGCTTAGCTACGGGTGCCGATTCGGTGCAGGGCAAGGCGCTGGTAGCCGCTTTTGCGGCCAACCGACTAAGCGAGCCGGCCAGCCCCAGGCCGCTACTCGGCACTCAGCTGCTCACCCAGGCCCAACAGGCCGAGCAGCAGCCTCCGCAAGCCACGCGCCTCTACCAGCAGCTACTCGCCCAGGCACCCTTCAACGAGGCAGCCGTGCTGGCGGCGGCGCGCTTCTACACGGCTCATAAGCAGCCCGGCGATGCGTACGAAGCGTTGCGGATAGGCCTTATCGAAAACCCGGCGTCGGGGCCGCTGCTGCAAGCCTTTGTCTTGGCCGCGGCCGATGCGGGCTTGGCCGATTTGGCCCAGCCGGCGCTCGACCAGCTGCGCACGCGCCTCGACCCGGCCGCCTATGCTAACTTGCTAGCGCAACTAGCCGCCCACCGCGCCGCGCATGCCGCGTCTGAGGCGGCTTTCTCGGCCGATGCGGCGCCACCCGCTCCACGCCGTTAATTTCTTACCTTGCCCTATGCAAGCTGCCAGCCTTACGCCCTTCGTCATTCAAACCACCAACATCGCCAAGGAGTACGTGATGGGCACCGAGCACATTCACGCCCTGCGCTCGGTGAGTATCGACATTAACCGTGGTGAGTACGTGGCTTTTATGGGGCCATCAGGCTCTGGCAAAAGCACGCTCATGAAC
>CALMOO010000222.1:0-6159 GCA_937871705.1 uncultured Hymenobacter sp. | reverse complement strand
CGCCCAGCAGCGGCCAGTATATTCTGAATGGCCAAGACGTAAGCCGCATGAGCGACAACCAGCTGGCTGAAGTGCGCAACAAGGAAATCGGCTTCGTTTTCCAGACTTTTAACCTGCTGCCGCGCTCCACGGCTCTCGACAACGTGGCCCTACCCCTCATCTACGCCGGCTTGGGCAAGCGCGAGCGCAACGAGCGAGCCCTGGAGTCGTTGCGGGCCGTAGGCCTGGCCGACCGCGCCGGCCACCGGCCCAACGAGCTTAGCGGCGGCCAGCGCCAGCGCGTGGCCATTGCCCGCGCCCTCGTCAACACCCCCAGCGTGCTGCTGGCCGACGAACCTACCGGCGCGCTCGACTCGAAAACCAGCTACGAGATTATGGGCCTATTTGAAGCGCTTTATGCCAAGGGCAACACCATCATCATGGTGACGCACGAGGAGGACATTGCCCGCTACGCTCACCGTATCGTGCGCCTGCGCGATGGCTTAATTGAAACCGACGAAATCAACCACGAAATCGCGGTGCATGCATTTAATAATTAACAGGTAGCAGCTTAAAAGCACTAGCTAAATGTTTATCAGCGCAGTAAAGCGCTTATCGCTAAAGCCGCTAAGCTTCGCACGAAAAGAGCTTGTTAAAGGATAAATGGTACTTGTTAAATGAAAATCTACACCAAGACCGGCGACCAGGGCCTGACTTCGCTCATCGGCGGCACGCGGGTGCCCAAGTCGAGCCTGCGCATCGATTGCTACGGCACTGTCGATGAGCTGAACTCGTACATCGGCCTGCTGCGCGACCAGGAAGTGAACGCCCCGCGCCGCGAGATACTCAAGGAAATTCAGGACCGCCTGTTCACCATAGGTTCGCACCTGGCCACCGACCCGAGCCAGGACGTACACAAGCGCCTGCCCGACCTGCACGCGGCCGACGTAGCCTTGCTCGAAACTCAGATGGACCTTATGAGCGAAGCCCTACCCCCCTTGCGCGAGTTTGTGCTGCCTGGTGGGCACCCGGCCGTGTCGTTTGGGCACGTAGCGCGCTGCGTGTGCCGCCGCGCCGAGCGCCTGGCCGTGCACCTCGGCGAAGAGTCGTCGGTCGAAGACTTGGTCGTGATGTACCTCAACCGCCTTTCCGATTATCTGTTTGTGCTTAGCCGCGCTATGGCCCAGGACTTGGGGGTAGGGGAGGTTACCTGGAAACCGCGCCTCTAGCTGGCGCGTTACACCACTAACCGGCTGTTCAGCCGGTCAAAATCAGTTTTACTTCTTCCGCCAATTCCCATGCTTGCCACTTTCGCCATCGATATTCAGCCCACCACGGCTTCGCGCATCAAAGAGCTCGACCCCGATAATATGGTGTTTGGCAAGCTGCTGGCCGACCACATGCTGGTCGCTGAGTTTACCGGCCGCGAGTGGCAGGCCCCGCGCCTCGTGCCCTACGGTCCGCTGGCCGTAAGCCCAGCTAACTCGGCGCTGCACTACGGGCAAGCCATTTTTGAGGGCTTAAAGGCCTACCGCCAAGCTGATGGGGGGGTAGCAATCTTTCGACCGCTCGATAACTGGCAGCGCCTCAATACCTCGGCCGAGCGCATGAGCATGCCTTCGGTGCCCGAAGATATTTTTCTTCAGGGACTGCGCGAGCTGCTAAAACTCGACGAACCCTGGGTGCCCAATGCACCAGGCAGCGCGCTCTACATTCGGCCATTCATGTTTGCTACTGATGGCTTCCTGGGCGTGCGGCCTTCCGAAAACTACCATTTCGGCATCATCACTTGCCCGGTGGGCGTGTATTTTACTAAGCCGCTACGCGTGCGCTTCGAGCAGAAGTACGTGCGCGCTGCCCCCGGTGGCGCTGGCTACGCCAAGAACGCCGGCAATTACGGTGCCGCCATGCTGCCTACCCGGCTAGCCCAGGAAGAAGGTTACAACCAGCTTCTTTGGACTGATGCCTCAGAGCACCAGTACGTTGAAGAGTCGGGCACGATGAATGTCATATTTGTAATTGACGGTAAGTTGATTACTCCAGCCGTTTCAACGTCTATTCTGGATGGCATCACGCGCCGCTCGGTGTTGCAGTTGGCTCAGGATTGGGGTATGCCCGTAGAAGAGCGCAAGGTGTCGAGCCGCGAAGTAATGGACGCGCTAATTGCTGGCAAGCTCACCGAAGCGTTCGGAGTGGGCACCGCCGTCACGATTGCGCCCATCGCCACCATCGGCTTCGAAGGCCAGGATTATGACCTGCCTACCCCTACTACTGAGGCTTTCTCGCGCCGGGTGGGGGTAGCGCTCGAGGCTATTCGCAGCGGCCAGGCCCCCGATGTACACGGCTGGATGGTGCGCGTGTAGCGATGAAGTGCCGAGGTTACGAGTAGCTACTCAAGAAGCGTCAAATAATAGCGTCAAAAGCGCAGCAAAAGGCTGGCCGGGAATTCCGGCCAGCCTTTTTTGTTCGACCTTTGCTGGCTGAGCACTTAGCGCTCACCCGTTCACTATCTCACCAATTCACCCCATGACCCAAGACCAGATAAAGGACTTGAAGGGCCGCGCCGAGGCCCTGAGGAGGTATCTTTGACTACGATGCCCGCAAAGACCAGGTAACCAGCGCCGAAGCTGAAACCCTGGCCCCCAATTTCTGGGACGACTCCAAGGCTGCTGAAGTCAAGCTCAAGGAAATAAAAAGCATCAAAACCTGGACCGACGATTATGAGGCTGTGCAGCAAGCCGTGGCCGACACCGACGTGCTCTATGACTTCTACAAGGAAGGTGATGCCACCGAGGCCGAAGTTCAGGCCGAGTACGACGCCACGCAGAAGAAGGTAGAAGCACTGGAGTTCAAGCGCATGCTCTCCGATGAGGAAGACCAGCTTTCAGCCATCATCGACATCAACCCCGGCGCCGGCGGTACCGAAAGCCAGGATTGGGCCGAGATGCTCATGCGCATGTACATTATGTGGGGCGAAAGCAAAGGCTTCACGGTGAAGCAGGTAAGCTACCAGCCCGGCGAAGGTGCCGGTATCAAGTCGGCTTCGCTCGAAATTGATGGTCCCTTCGCTTACGGCTACCTCAAGAGCGAAATCGGCGTGCATCGCTTAGTCCGTATGTCGCCCTTCGACAGCAGCGGTCGGCGTCACACGTCCTTTGCCTCCGTCTTCGCCTACCCCGTAGTGGATGATACGATTAACATCGAAATCAATCCCGCCGATATTTCCTGGGATACCTTCCGGGCCGGGGGTGCCGGCGGCCAAAACGTGAACAAAGTCGAAACTGCCGTTCGACTGACCCATGCGCCTTCCGGCATCATCATCGCCGTCCAAATTGAGCGTTCGCAGCTCATGAACAAGGAGCACGCCCTGCGCATGCTCAAGTCGCGCCTCTACCAGGTAGAACTAGACAAGCGCCACGCCGAGCGCGACAAAGTAGAAGCCACCAAGAAGCGCATCGACTTCGGCTCCCAGATTCGCAACTACGTCCTGCACCCTTACAAGCTCGTCAAGGACTTGCGCACCGGCATCGAGCGCACCGACGTGCAAAACGTGCTCGATGGTGACTTAGATGAGTATATTAAAGGGTTTCTGATGCAGAGTTAGCTCTGAAAAATGCTTCACTAAAAAAGGCTGCCAGTACTGGCAGCCTTTTTTTAGCTAGAAACAAAAGTTAATTAAAACTTATCCCAGAAGAGCTTGGTAGCCACATCGTCGCCGCCGATAGCCGTTGCTGCCTCGCCGTAATTGGCGCCATTGAGATTCTGTTCGGTTGTCGGGTACAAGAAGCGACGCGGAATAACCTTAATACCATTAGCCGGATTGGCTGCAAGTGGTAATTGAGGATAGTCAAGTCTCCGCCACTGAGTCCATGATTCGACAGGCTGGTTATAAAGAGCAACCCAGTACTGGTAACCGATTTTTTGCTTGTAGGTACCGGGAGCTGTAGCATAGGCTACATTAGGTGCTGCCAAGTAAGTAGTGGCTTCCGCGCTAGTACCACCCCATTCTAAAATGGAAGCAGTAACGCCAGCATTATAGTGCGATTCCGCAGTACCACCAACAGCAAAGCCTCGCTCTACCGCTTCAGCTAGCATCAATTCTACTTGCGCATATGATACCAAAACCCCTGGTAATGTCTGCGCCCGTAGCTTAGCGCCAGGTTGCGATAAAGTTGTCTTGCTGTTCGTCGTGCCTTCCGTGCCTCCAACATAGGTGCCAGCAGGCAAAGCGGTCGATGTTGCCGGATTGAAGTAATCGTTCAGGCGTGGGTCTATTACCCCAGTTACTGGTATACCAGTTGCTGGTCCAGCAATTCCATTCAAAGGATTGATAAAGGTATTAGCTCCAGCAAAATCGGTTCGTCCGCTCCTTACCAAATCTTCATAAAGTGGATTAGTGTTTGGATAAGTGCCGTTAAAGGTTAAGTCAACGGCATCAGCATTTGAAGAAGGCAGCTTGCCAGCGGTAGCTTCAGCCATCGTTTTTGCTTTTGCAGGGTCAGCATCTGCAATAACGAGAGCCATGCGCAATTTCATAGCGTTAGCAAACTTAATCCACTCGGCGGTAGTAGCAGCGGCGGTAGTACCTGGGAAAATCAGGTCGTTTGCACCCAGCCCTATGGGAGCCGACGTATCAAACTTGCTAATAACAACGTCGAGCCTGGAAATAAGGTCAGCATAAATAGCTGCCTGGTCCTCATATTTAGGCTGCAAATTACTAGGGTTAAGTGCTTCCGAGTATGGAATATTACCGAAGGTTTCTACCAGGTTAGCCCAAGTATAAATTTCTAAAACTTCCTCTACTGCCAATGCATTAGCCTTGTTGGCATCAGGTACAGTAATGTCAGTAGGGATGGTAGTCTTTGCCGCTCTCAAATCAGTGAGGCAATCCCGATACAGTGCATTCCAGTAGCCACCAGGTATGGCCCGGGTAATGAGGTCATATTGTGACTCGTTTGGGTAGTCGGTAGCTACCCAGTACTGCATGTAGAAGCGTAAGGGGTTCAGGTTAACGTTAGCACTATTAACCGTTCGAACCAGTGTACGTTCTGCATTGGCTATAAAGCCGGAAGCAAGGGCACTGCCGGAAGACTTGGGATTAACATTATAACTATCATCCAGTGAACTTACACAAGAGGTTGTCAACGCTAGAGCTGACACACCGAGGAAAAGCAGTTTTTTCATGTTTTAATTAGAAGCTAAGACGAATATTAGCACCGAGTGTGCGGACAGCAGGATAGGCACCAGTAGAGTAGCCTTGGCCATAGTTGCCGGAGCTTACAGCATCTTCAGGGTCAGCGTCAGGTAGGTTCTTGTGGATAATCCACAAGTTGCGGCCCACAATGGAGAAATCAATGCCCCGTACGCCACCTATTTTCGATGTCAACGCTTTCGGCAATGAATAAGTTAACGATAGCTCACGCAGTTTTACAAAGCTGGCGTCGTACACGAAAGCCGCTGCTGGATTGTGCGAAGTGCCATAAGCAGTTGCACCATCAGCTGCTCCGGAGTTATCGGCGCGAATCGTATTTGGAGTGCCATCAGCCTGTACACCAGAGAAAATTACCCCGCCGCTGTTGCTAGCATACCCACCACCTGCATCCTTACCGTTGGCGAACACTATTGGGCTACGCGAAGGATTACCAAGGTCATTTAAGCCGGCAGTTTCCACGGGTAGACCCGTATCCAAGCCGTAAGAACGATCGAGCGAGAAGATAGAGCCGCCTTGACGGACATCAACCAAGAAGTACAGAGAGAGGCCCTTATAAGATATAGTATTTGAAACACCTCCAGTCCAGCTCGGGTTAGGATTAGCAATTTCTTCGTTAGAAGTAGCACTCTTCAGATAGTAACCATCCTCACCAACTACGCGCTGGCCGTCCTTGTACACGAAGTTCTGACCACGGATGCTATTGATAGCCCGGCCAACGGTAGCATTAGTCGATACTCCACCTTGATAAGTGGTCAGCACAATGTTGCCAGTACCCCCAATGAGTTCTGTAACGCGGTTCTGGTTTTTTGTCCAGTTAGCGTTAATCGTCCAAGTAACATTTCCGTTGCGAATAGGGGTTATGAAGCCAGAAAGTTCAACGCCACGGTTGCGGATGGTACCAGCATTTACGAAGCTGCCAGTATAGCCAGTAGACGCAGAAGTGGTAATCGAAATAATCTGATTAATAG
>CALMOO010000221.1 GCA_937871705.1 uncultured Hymenobacter sp. | reverse complement strand
GGGTAGCTAAGCGCCGGTATGCCTGCTTGATAGCTTCGGCGGGTGCCGATGTAGCCACGCCCAGCACTTGGTAATGATTTTGACTCACGCCACGAAAAATTAATAAAAAGCCCTACGTAAAAGTCAGCCCTGTACGTAAGTTTTGCGTAAAGAACGCCCCAGGCGGCTGCGTATTGGCTGGCCCTACCCCCCTCCTAACCGCATTTCTCAGCTAAACAATTCCGGACCTATGGCGACCCTGACCGACGACAAAACGCCGCGTAACGACAGCCTTATCGGCAACCTCACCGGCTACTTAGATACCCGCATCGACTTGGTGCGCCTGGAAACCCAGGAAAAAGTAAAAGGCATTTTTGTGAGCACCGTGCACGGCGTGGCGCTGGCTTTTTTGGGCATACTCTTCATTGTGTTTGGCTCTATTTACTTGGGCTTGGCGCTAAATGATGCTTTGGACAGCCACTCGGCCGGCTTTGGTCTGGTAGCTACGCTATACTTGGTGCTAGCGGTTCTGTTTTTTGTGGGTGTCGACAAAAAAGTATTCCAGGGCGTGGCCGATAAGCTGCTCAATAACACCATTTACAAATCGGATAAGCGCGAAGCTGGCTCCTAGGCATTCGGAGCGGCTACAGCCCGCAGTAAAGTAAAAGCTGCTAAGCAGGGCTGTTCGTAAACCAACACACCTCTTTCACGCACTACACCGCTACTACCCCCTCGAACATGACCGAGCCGACCAACCCGCTATTTGACGACGAAAAAGAATTTCTGGAGCGCAAAAAGCTTGAGTACGAGCGGGCTTTGCGCGGCGATGTTGAAGTAATAAAAGAGCAGACTGTCCACGTAGGCAAGCTGGCCCTCATTGGGGCCGGCGTGGCAAGCGGTATTTGGCTGCTGACCAAGGCCTTCGGCGGTGGCAGTAAAGCCAAGCCAAAGCATAAGAAAAAACACAAAGGCAAGCACAAGCCACAACCCGGTTCGTTTGAGGACTACGCAGGCTTTGATGGCTATGCGGATGACGACCACGAACAGGAGCTTGACGCGCTGGCTAATGACTACCACTCGCCTGAGTATGCCTACGACCACGCCGACCGCTTTGCGGAGGGCGAAGAAGATGGCTTTTACTCGGAAGGTGGCGCCGACGAAGCCGACGAAAACCACGCGCAGTATGAGTTTGGCGAGCAGCGTCGGTCGGAAGCTTACGAAGACGAGGATGATAATGGCCTGAGCAACTATCCCGACTTTCCGGCGCATTCGGGCTCTACGCACGGCGATGAAGCGCCCGCCTCTCAGAATAGCCGCGCCGACCAAGGTCCGCTCGATGTGTACCACACCGATGAGGACCACGGCGACGATGAAGGCCCCGCTGCGCATTCTTTCGCTTCGCCCAACTCGTACCAGGCTCGCCCTTACGACGACAGCCGCCGCCTGCCCGTGTCTAACAGCTTTGCCGACTTCGACGACGAGGAGCCTACCCCCTCTACTTCGGCCCAGGCCAGCGCGGCCAAGCGGCTGCTGGTGCCCACGCTAGTGGCTTTTGCCAAAAGCGAAACGGGCAAAGTTATTATTGCTCAGGCCGCAGCCGTAGCCATGGCTTTGGCGGGCAAGGTGCTCCAGGATATTCTGCCGAGCAGCGCGCCCAAAGCCAACAAAAATACCGACCTTGCAGCCTCACCGGCCGCTGAGGGTGCTTCGCCCGTCGCTTGGCCCGCTACTACTGCTGCTCAGGATGCCGCTGCCGCCCCCCACAACTACTCCCTTCCCGCCCGCGAACCGCTTGCTTGATGACTTGGTTGGGCTCCGGCCGCGTGGGCGCAAGGCGCTGGCCGTACTGCTCGACCCCGATGACTTTGAGCCTGGCCGCGTGCGCCACCTACTGCACCTGACGCGGCAGCATCCCGTTGATTTTTTCCTCGTTGGGGGCAGCCTGGTGTTTACCGAACACCAGGCTGCCCTTATTGCGTTGCTCAAGGCCGAGGCGCCGCAGGTGCCGGTGGTGCTCTTTCCGAGCCACGCCCTGCATATAGACCCCGCCGCCGATGGCATCTTGCTGCTCTCGCTCATCTCGGGGCGCAACCCCGATTTTCTCATTGGCCAGCACGTAGTGGCGGCACCGCGCCTGCGCCAGAGTGGCTTGCAGCTGCTGCCCACCGGCTACATGCTCGTCGATAGTGGCCGGCCCACCACAGCGTCGTATATCAGCAGCACTACCCCCCTGCCGCACGACAAGCCTGCCATTGCGGCCTGCACGGCGCTGGCCGGCGAGCAGCTGGGCCTGCGCCTCATGTACCTCGATGGGGGTAGCGGCGCGCAGCACCCCGTTTCGGCGGCCATGATTCGGGCGGTGCGCGAGGCCGTCGATACGCCGCTTATTGTGGGTGGCGGCCTCAACACGGGCGAAAAAGTGTACGCGGCCCTCACTGCCGGCGCCGACCTGGTAGTAGTTGGCAATCACATCGAGCGCGACGCCAACTTCCTGGCCGAAGCGGTAGCCGCCGTGCGCGAGGCCAGCGCTACTACGGCGCGGGTGAAATAAAAAAGCTCGTGGGCTGCATGACGGCTTACCCCCTCCCCAAAAGGCAGGGCTGGCATTTTGAACAAGTTGTTCAGAATGCCAGCCCTGCTTCTCAATTACTAGCCGCTCAGCGACAGGCTTACCAGCCCGCGTTTTGGTGGATGTTCGGGTTGGTATTCAGCTCGCCCTGCGGAATGGGGAAGTAGGCATTTTTAGCCGTGAAAAATTCCTTGCCTACTTTGTCGCTGTTCTTGATTTCCTGCTCTAGCAGGCCCCAGCGCTTGAGGTCGTAGAAACGCTGGCCTTCGCGGAAGAATTCGAGCATGCGCTGGTGTTGGATTTCGGTCATCATCTGCGCGGAGCTGAAGCCCGGGGTGAGCGGCGCCAGATTGGCGCGGGTGCGAATGCGGTTTACCAGGGGGTAAGCTTCGGCGGTGCGGCCCTGCATGGTGAGCGCTTCGGCGTACAGCAGCAAGATGTCAGCGTAGCGCAGGGCCTTCTCGTTGATGTCGGAGATGTAGATGCCTTCGTTGGCGTCGTGCCAGTTCTGGTACTTGCGAATCAGCGACTTATAGCCAAATACCAGCTTGAAGTCGCTGAATGGCCGGTTGTAGTACATCGCGCCGGGGTAGTCCCACACCAGCGAGGCGTACATGCGCGGGTCAAAGTCGCCGCCCACGGCCTTCTCCTTCTGAAACTCGTTGAACAGCTTGTCGGTGGCCGACACCTCAAACCAGCCGGCTACCTCGGTGGGCGCAAACTCCTGCGCCGTCGTCACGCCCAAGGCCTCGTTGGCATTCTCGCCCGACCACGGGTTGGAGCCGCCCACGTTTTGGTTCTGGATTTCAAACAGCGACTCGGCACTGTTGTCGCCGGCCTTCGTGAAGTTGTCCCCAAAGTTGGGCATCAGGTCGTAGGTGAAAGGCGACTGGGCTACCCCGCTGGGTTGGGCCAGCTGCTTAAACGCCTTTTCGGCCTCAGCCCACTTTTTCTGATACACGTAGGCCTTGCCCAGGTAGCCGATGGCCGCGCCCTGGGTGGCGCGGCCCAGCATGGCGGCCGGGTAGGCGGCGGGCAGGCCCGCAGCGGCGGCTTGCAAGTCGCTCACGGCCTGGGCCCATACATCAGCCTCCGGCGACTGGCTGGCGTAATACTCAGACTGGCTCGCCGGCACTTTGGTGATGATGGGCACCGAGCCAAAATTCATGGCCAAGTAGAAGTAGTTCACGCCGCGCAGAAACTGGGCCTCGGCCGTGTATTGCTGCTTCGACGCATCAGGGAGCGTCGAGCTAGCCGCATTCTCGATGATTTGGTTGGTTCGGTAGATGCAGGTGTAGAACCCCGTAAACAAGGAGCCCGGGGTGCCCGTGGTGGCGTTGTTGGTGAAGGTGGAGAGCTGGTACAAGTCCTTCACGTCGTTGCGAATAAAGAAGTCATCGCCCCGGCCGTTGGTGGTTTCGATGCCGCGCACGCCAAAGTAGCCGTTGTTCACGTCGTGAAATACCTTGTAGGTAGCGGCCAGCCCCGACATAAAGTCGGCGTCGGTTTTCCAGAACGTGGATTGCACAAGCGAATTCGGACTTACCTGGTCGAGGTTCTTAGAGCAGGCCGTTAGGCCCAGCACCAGCACGGAAGCATAGCGTAGCAATTTCATGGCAGTAGGGAAGTAATGAAAGCTTAGAAGGAAAGCTGTACCCCCAGCAATGACGTGCGGGCCAGGGGGTAGGCAACGTGCGGGAAATCCACCCCGCGGTCCAGAATACCACCGCCCGCCACCCCCGAGTTATAGCGGCCCAGGTCGGGGTTGAAGCCCGTGTATTTAGTGAAAGTCAGCAAGTTGTCAAAGCTTACATAGAAGCGGCAAGCACTGATTTTGACGCTGTTCAGCAAGTTTTTCGACAGCGTGTAGCCCAGCTGCACAGTGCGCAGGCGCAGGTACGAGCCGTCTTCCAAGAAACGGTCCGAGGTCTGGCTATTCAGGTTGGGGTCGTTGATGACGGCGCGCGGAAAATCGGTGTGGTTGGTGGGCGTCCACGCGTTGAGAGTAGCTGGCGAATAGTTAAATTCCAGGTTCATGCCTTCCAGGTCTTCGCGGGCGCCGTTGTAAATCTTGTTACCGTAGGTGCCCTGAAAAAAGAGACTCAAATCGAAGCTCTTCCAGGCGGTGTTGGTGCCGAAGCCATAGGAAAACTTGGGGGTAGGGCTGCCGCAATACTGCCGGTCGTTCTGGTCAATCTGCCCATCGCCGTTCGCATCCACAAACCTCACGTCGCCCGGCTTGGCGCTGGGCTGAACCAGGTTGCCGTCTTTGTTATAGGCATTTATCTCATCCTGCGAGTTGAAGATGCCCGCGGTTTTAATCAAGTAAAACGAGCCCACCGGCAGCCCGGCCTGCGTAACCGTGGCCGAAGCGCCGTGGTGCGTGGGCTGGCCGCCAAAAATCTGCTGGCTACCCGTGCCCAGAAAGTCCACGTTGTTGTGGATGGCGCTAAGCGTGCCAAACACCTGGTAAGTGAAGTCACCGACCTTGTTGTTGTACGACAAAGCGGCTTCGAGACCTTTGTTGGTGATTTGGCCCGCATTGACGTAGGGCGGCGTACTGCTGGCCCCGGTAGTGAGCGGAATGGGCACGCGCAGCAAAATGTCTGAGTTCCGCCGCACGAAGTAGTCGAGCGTCAGTGAGAGCTTGTTGCTGAAAAAGCCTACGTCCAGGCCCACGTCGGCCGTTTTAGAAGTTTCCCACTTAATATCTGGCGTTGCGAAGGCGGTAGCAATCGAGCCCGACCACAAGTGTTGGTCCTGGCCGAGCACGTAGTTGGCGTTGGAGGTGATGAGCGGCGTGTAGCCATAGTCGCTGATTTCCTGGTTGCCCAAGATGCCGTAGCTGCCCCGCAGCTTGAAGTTGCTCATCACGCCTTGCACCGGCCGGAAGAACTGCTCGTTGGCCACGTTCCAGGCCAGCGCCACCGAGGGAAAGTTGCCGTACTTATACGCCGGTCCGAAGCGCGAGGAGCCATCGCGGCGGAAGGTGCCCGTCAGCACGTACCGGTCGTCGTAAGAGTACACCAGCCGGCCTAGCTGCGAAACAAGCGCGCTCTCGCTGGCATTGCCGCCGCTGGCAATATTCGTGGTGCCCGCGTCTAGCTGCTGAAGGCCGCCAGGCATCCCGCTTTTCGAGCCGCTCAGAATTTCATAGGTTCCTTTTTGGTACGTGTACCCGGCCAAGGCCTGCACGCGGTGCTTGCCAAAAGAGGCGCTGTAGTTGAGCAGGTTCTCTAGAACGAACAAGGTCGACTGGCTGCGATTCTTGAACAAGTCGGCATCGGCATTATTAAACAGCGCATTCTGGCCGTTGAGGTCGCCGAGCGCATACGGCGCCGTGTAGTCGTTGTACGAGCCAAACGTGTTGGTATAGCCCAGGTTGAGGCGGTAGCTCAGGCCTTTCACCAGCGCCACTTCCGCAAAGCCGTTGAGAAAAGCATTGGTGCTGTAGGTTTGGATGGATTCCAGATTGAGCTGGGCCACGGGGTTAGCCACGTTCACCACCGGGCCGTAAGCTCCTTCGTAGCCGCCTACAGCATTGGGCGCGTACACGCCGAATACCGGAATCATTTTCAGGGCCGAGCCCACCGGGTTGCCACCCTGGCCACCCCAGCCGCCAGCCATGCCGCGCCAGTACTCCCGGCTCAAAATCACGGTCTCGCCTACCTTAACCCGGCCTTTAGTGAAGTCAGTCTTCAAGCGCAAATTCCAGCGGTTGTAGTCGGTGAGCTTCACAATGCCCTGCTGGTCGAGGTAAGCCGCCGACACGCTGTAGGTGAAGTTGTCGCTACCGCCACTTAGGGCGGCGGTATAGTTCTGCATAGGCGCTATCCGGTAGATTTCCTTCTGCCAGTCGGTGCCGGCTCCTAGCGTTTCCGGGTTCTTGGCAATATCTAGCCGGGGCAAGCCAGCATTGTCGTGGGCCGCGTTGCTGACTGTGGCCCACTGCGAGGCGTTCAGTACGTCGACCTTGTGGGCAATTTGTTGCGCACCTGCGTAGCCGCCCACGTCCACGCGGGTTTCGCCTTTTTTCCCCGACTTCGTAGTGACCAGCACTACCCCGTTGGCAGCCCGCGAGCCGTAGATGGCCGCAGCCGACGCATCTTTCAAAATATCCAACGAAGCAATGTCGCTCGGGTTCAGATTGTTAATGTCGCCTACCTGCACGCCGTCCACAATGTAGAGCGGGCTATTATTGTTAAGTGAGCCAGCCCCCCGAACCAGGATGCGCACCCCGGAACCCGGGTCGCCGCCCGACGATTCAATCTGCACCCCGGCCACGCGACCCTGCAACGACTTTTGCACTGTGTTGGACCCTTGCGTGCGGATGTCCTCCGCCTTTACCGACGAAATTGCGCCCGTCACGTCCTGCCGGCGTTGAGTGCCGTAGCCTACCACCACCGCCTCATTCAGCGCCTGCACATCGTCTTGCAGGGTGATGTTGAGGGTAGTGCGGCCATTCACGTTAATCTCCTGATTAACAAACCCGATGGAGGAAATAACCAGCGTAGCGTTGCCATCTGGCAAGGTTAGGCTGAAGTTGCCTGTTTCATCGGAAGTAGTACCTAATGTAGTGCCTTTCACTACCACGGTGGCCCCCGGAATGCCTTCGTTCTTGGAGTTCACTACCCGTCCCTTTACTGGCAGCGGTGCTCGAGCTATGCAATCGATAGCTAAGCTTCTTGGCAAGTACACAAACGTTTGTGTAAAAGGGATATTTTTTTTAGCTTCTGCGTAGCGCGCTACAAGCCCTGCTCCAGGAGCCCCCATGGGTGAGCTTTCAGCCGCTGCCACCGGCACACCAGCGGCGCAAATGAGCAAGAAAGAGGAAACCTTAAACGAAGAGAAGTTTTTCATAGGGAAAAGGGTAAGGTGAGAATAAGTGCTAGAAGATGAGGTAGATACAAATAAGTAATGAGGAGCATCAATGAAGAAATTTAACTGAATAAACTTTCGTACTGCTAGTAATAATAGGGATAAAAAACTATATAACACAATTTAAATAAAGAATAATTCTATGTAAGCTGAACATTACTACCGCCCTACCCCCGTCAGGAGGGGATAGCACAAAAAAGTGGGGGAGCCTACTGCATTATGCAGCAGGCTCCCCCACTCTCACATTCATTAGCCGCGTGTGCGACTGCTGACTGCCTAACTTAAATGTTCATGGCCGTTTCGCGGCGGCGCATCTTGCCGGCCGGAATACCAAACATCATCTTGAAGCGGCGGCAGAAGTAGGCGGTGTCTTTGTAGCCCACCTCGCGGCCGATGTCGCGGATGCTTTTCTTAGTAGTGCGTAGTAGCGACACAGCGCGCTCCATGCGCTGGTACTCGATGTAGTCCTGCGGGTTGATGTTGGTCAGCATCTTGAAATACTGGCCCACGTAGTCTTCGCTCACGCCGGCCACGCCGGCCAGCATCTTGTTCGAGAGGTCGCCGCTGAGGTTCTCCTTTATAAAGTTGAACAGGTCGATGAGGCGTGGGTCTTTGAAGTAGGTGCTGTTGGTGGCCAACTGCTCTACAAACAGGTTGTTGCGCAGGATATAGCGCACCACTTCTACGACAATATTCTCAGTGTAAATATTTACTAGGCGCTCGCGGCCCGGTAGGTCCTGTAGAGTTTCTTCAATAACCTTAATAATCAGGTTGGCCAGCTTCGTATTGCTCTTGATAACGAAGGCCGGTACATCAAGCGAAGCAAAAAAGTTAACTGAGTCGAATACTTTGGCTTCGAAGGCTACGAAGCTGTGGCTTTCCTCGGCGTCGCCGATGAGGTCGAGGTTGTCGTTAGAAGTAAAGAACCGGTCTTTGTTAGTGATAAGGTCATCGTTAGAAATAACCCGGCTGCCCGCGGCAGGGCCGTAGCCGATGCGCGTGGCGCGCCCCCCAGGCACAAACAGCAGTTCGCCTTCTTCAACGAGTATTTCATCCTCGCCAAAACGCATTTGCCCGCGGTGTAATAGAATAATGTTATTCCCGACATCGTACACATTGCGCGCCGTGAAGGCCTGCCGCAGGACTAAGTTCTTAGCCTTGATATAGCGGACCCCCAAGGATTCGATGACCTTATTGTAATCTTCCATAAGTTGTTTTAGTATTCTTGAATAAATGGGCGTAAAAAGTGCCGAAAGTTACGGCTTAGTAATTGAATAAACCATAGAAAGATTCAATAAAAAGAAAAACCCAGGCCGCTAAGCCTGGGTTTTGTGCAAAAAGGGCATTTTTGAGTGGGTAAAACGCGCTATTTCAGTATTTCCCGCGAAATCACAATTTTTTGAATTTCAGAGGTTCCCTCATAAATCTGCGTGATTTTCGCATCGCGCATAAAGCGCTCTACGTGGTACTCCTTCACAAAACCATATCCGCCGTGAATCTGCACCGCTTCCACGGCCGAGTCCATCGCCACCTTGGAAGCGAAGAGCTTAGCCATAGCGCCGCTCTTGGCGTAGTCGGCTTGGTTGTCTTTGTCGGCGGCGGCTTGCAGGCACAGCAGGCGGGCCGCGTCGATGTTGGTAGCCATATCGGCCAGCTTGAACTGAATGGCTTGGTGCTGCGAGATGGGCACGCCAAATGCCTTGCGCTCCTTCGCGTATTTGATGCTCAGCTCGAGCGAGCCGGAGGCAATGCCTAGCGCCTGCGCCGCAATGCCGATGCGCCCGCCGGCCAGCACCTGCATGGCAAACTTGAAGCCGAAGCCATCGGCCCCAATGCGGTTTTCCTTGGGCACTCTCACGTCGGTAAACAGCAGCGAGCAAGTATCGGAGCCCCGGATGCCGAGCTTGTTCTCCTTAGGCCCTTGTAGGAAGCCGGGCGAGTCCTTGTCCACGATGAGGACGTTGATGCCGCGTGACTTTAGCTCCGGGTTGGTTTGGGCAATTACCAGGTACACGGAAGCATTAATGCCGTTGGTAATCCAGTTTTTGGTGCCATTGAGCAGGTAGTAGTCGCCCATGTCCTCAGCAGTGGTGCGCTGGCTGGTGGCATCGGAGCCAGCTTCGGGCTCGGAGAGGGCAAAGGCTCCGATAATTTCGCCCGAGCACAGGCGGGGCAGGTACTTGCGCTTCTGCTCTTCGGTGCCGTATTTTTCTAATCCCCAGCACACCAGCGAGTTATTTACCGACATGATGACCGAGCACGAGGCGTCGACCTTGGAAATCTCCTCCATAGCCAGTACGTAGCTGATGGTATCGAGGCCCGAGCCGCCATACTCGGGACTCACCATCATGCCCATGAAGCCAAGCTCGCCCATCTTTTTGACTTGCTCGGTGGGGAATTTCTGGTGCTCGTCGCGCTCAATTACGCCAGCCCACAGCTCGCTTTGGGCAAAATCACGGGCAGCATCGCGCACCGCCAAGTGCTCTTCGGTGAGCTGGAAAGGAGAGGCCATAATGGTGGATGGAGTCATATAGACAAAGGGAAATAGGCCGTAGCCAATGGGTGGGAGAGAAATAAGGTTGAGATTACGAAAATACGGTGGGGGCCGAAATGTTTTGAGCTAATAAATGCGTTATGCCGAATAGTTTTCGTTATAACGCATTTATAAACAATATTTTAGCCGAAAGGCGCGGTTAGTTGCGCCGGCTACCGCCCAAGAAAATACTGGCGTAATAGAGCAGCGTAGCCAACGAACTAAGCGCGGCCACTACGTAGGTCATGGCGGCCCACCAGAGGGCATCTTTGGCGCCGGCGTGCTCCTGGGTGGTCACGATGCCACTACGGTCCATCCAGGCGAGTGCCCGGCGCGAGGCATCAAACTCGACGGGCAACGTGATAAAGGAAAAGAGCGTGGTGAGGGCAAACAGGCTCACGCCTACCCCCAGCGGAATGAGCGTAGTGCGCACCATAAAGATGCCGGCCATGAGGATGAACGGCATCACGCGCGACACTGACGACAAGGCCGGCACCAGCGCCGAGCGCAGCTTGAGGAAGCCATAGGCCTGCGCGTGCTGCACGGCGTGGCCGCACTCGTGAGCAGCCACGGCGGCCGCGGCTACCGAGCGCTGGCTATACACTTCCTCGCTCAGGTTAACAGTTTTGTCGGTAGGATTATAAAAGTCGGAGAGGCGGCCAGGCGTGCTCACAATCTGCACGTCGTAGATGCCGTGGTCGGCCAGCATTTTGGCGGCTACTTCGCGGCCGCTGAGGCCCGTGCGCAGGCTTTCCTGCGCATACTGCCGAAACTTGCTGCGTAGCCGCTGCTGCACGCCAAAGCTGGCGGCCATAATCAGAATGAGGAGAAGGAACATGGGGAAGTAAGCAGTGAAAAGGTAGTTGGAAAGCGAAGGGGGGTAGGGTTTCCTACCCCCTCACTTTGGCCACAATGCGCGAGGTGCTGTAGCCCGCTACCAGCGGCACGGTCAGCACCTGCCCGCCCTTACTCAACACCAATTCGTGGCCCACAATTCCGTCAATAGGATAGTCGTCGCCCTTCACCAGCACGTCGGGCTGCACCTGCTCGATGAGCTGCAACGGGGTTGGCTCGCCAAACAAAACCACGGCATCGACGAAGGCCAGCGCGGCCATGATGCGGGCCCGCGAAGTTTCATCCTGAATAGGCCGGCCGGGCTTGAGCCCGCTCACCGAAGCGTCGGTGTTGAGGC
>CALMOO010000220.1 GCA_937871705.1 uncultured Hymenobacter sp. | reverse complement strand
TCCTGAACGTGGGCATGGCCTGCCAGTTCAACTCGGGTGAGTTGGCCCCCATGGGCACAGCCAGCGCCAAAGGCCCGAACGCCGGCGACGCGCCGGCTACCGGCGACCCGTCGCTGGACGTGTTCATTCAGGACGCGCTTGATTTGGTGGAGTTTGCCAACGGCCCGGCCACCAGCACCTGGGGTGCTAAGCGCGCGGCCATGGGCCACCCCGCGCCCTTCAACCTCAAGCTAATGGGCATTGGCAACGAGCAGTGGGGGCCGCAATACCTGGAGCGCTACGAGCCGTTTGCGAAGGCATTAAAGGCCAAATACCCCAACATCCAGATAGTGTCGAGCGCCGGGCCTAGTCCCGAAGGCGACTTGTTTGACAAAGCCAGCAAGCGCCTGGGCGAGCTGAAGGCCGAGTACGTGGATGAGCACTACTATGCCAAGCCCGACTGGTTTCGGAGCAATGCGGCGCGCTACGATAAGTACCCGCGCACGGGCCCCAAAATCTTCGCTGGCGAGTACGCGGCCCAAAGCATTGCCATCGGCAGCCCCGACAACCGCAATACCTGGGACTGCGCTATCTCGGAAGCTGCTTTCATGACGGGTTTGGAGCGTAATGCCGATGTGGTGGGCATGGCCTCGTACGCGCCGCTGTTTGCCAACGTGGATGCCTGGCAGTGGACGCCCGACATGATTTGGTTTGACAACCTGAACTCGTACGGCTCGCCGAGCTACTACGTGCAGAAAATGTATGCCCTGAACAAAGGCACCAAAGTACTGCCCATAACCATGCCTGCTGGGGCCAAAAATGGCGCCGACAACCTCTTCGCCAGCGCCGTGGCCGACGAGCCAACCGGCGATGTAGTGGTGAAGCTGGTGAACTACTCCACCAGTCCGCGCCCCGTCAGCATCAACCTGGCCGGCGCCAAAGGCCTCGGCAAAACCGGCCGCGCCCAAGTGATGGCCAGCGCCGACCTGCAAACCCAAAACAGCCTGACCGAGCCCATAAAGCTTGCCCCAAAGGAATCGACCTTCGCCGTGAAAGGCGCTACACTAACCTACACGCTGGCCCCGAATTCCTTCACAGTGCTGCGCGTGCCAGCTAAAAAATAAGCGCCTAGCAACTTGTACCTACACCAGCCGCGCATCGCCTTCGGGTAATTCGTGGCTGGTGTAGGTACTGGCGGCTGGCAGCACTTCTCCTACCCAACGAATTCCCATGAAAAAGCTCTTTTCTACTTCGCTGCGCTGGAGCAGTCTGCTGGTTGTGTTGCTGCTCGGCTTAGCTTCTTGTAAGAAGGAAAGTACGCCCGCCACGCCTACCCCTACCCCAACGCCCACTCCGACGCCTACTCCCACGCCGGTTGCGTTTGATATCAACAATATCACCGACACCTATGCCAGTGTGTCCTCGCTGAGCTCGTCGGCGCAGTGGGGACCCTACAACGTGCACGACCCGGCCGTTATTAAAGCGGATGATGGGTACTACTATATGTACAGCACCGACGTGGGCTACGGCATTTCAGACGCCGTGCTGACACCCGGCTTGCAGATGCGCCGCTCGAAAGACTTGGTGCAATGGGAGTTCGTGGGTTGGGCGCTCAAGGGCCTCCCGCCACTGGGAGTGGCCTACATCACGCAGCGCGGGGGCACGCCCAACAAGCTGCTGTGGGCGCCCTACGTGCTGAAAGTGGGTAGCGAATATCGTCTGTACTATTCCTTAGCTTCTAATGTGTTCAAGCTGAGTACTATCGGCTTAGCCACAGCTAGCTCGCCTACCGGGCCCTGGACAGAAAAGGGCTTGGTAGTGACCACCGATAACTCGTCGCCGGATATTACCAACGGCATTGACCCTACCGTTATTATCGACCAGCAGGGCCAGCACCGCATGTATTACGGTTCGGCCTTCGATGGTATTCACATGGTGAAACTCGACGCGGTTACGGGCCTCAACGCCACCACCGGCGACCGCGGCCCGCGCATTGCGCAGCGTGGCTTCACGGGCACAGCTATCAACGGTAACATTGAAGGCCCGGAGATTATCTACAACGCGGAGCAGAAAAAGTACTACCTGTTCATTTCCTACGACTGGCTCCAAACCAAGTACAATGTGCGCGTGGGCCGCGCCGACTCGCCGGCAGGTCCCTTCCTCGACTTTAACGGCCACGACATCAACCTGGCTGAAGACCACGGCCCCATGATTTTGGCGCCGTATCAGTTTGAAGGCCACAGCGGTTGGCAGGGCACGGGCCACTGCGGCGTGTTTTCGGATGGTAATGGGCAGTACTACATGGCCCACCAGGGCCGGCCGGGCATCGACTCGTACTACATGGACCTGCACGTGCGCAAGATTTTCTGGATGCCTTCGGGCTGGCCAGTGGTATCGCCGGAGCGCTATGCGGGCGAAGACAACAGCGCCGTAGCGCAGGCCGACCTAGCGGGCGCTTGGGAGCAAATCACGCTCAACTACGTCGTAATCCCCGGCTACGCCGCCGAGCAAAACACCCCCAACTTCCAGTACAGCACCGCGCTGACGCTGGCGGCCGACGGCACCTTCAACGGCAGCACTGCCAACACCTGGACCTACGCCGCTCCGTGGCTAACGCTACACTTCAGCAGCGGCACCACCGCCCAAGTGTATGTGCAGAAGGGCCGCGATTGGGAAAACAAGAAGCCGACCATCATTCTGACCGGCCTCGACAACAACGGCACGGCGGTGTGGGGC
>CALMOO010000219.1:1821-3212 GCA_937871705.1 uncultured Hymenobacter sp. | reverse complement strand
GTACTGGGACCGGCCGCGCGCCGAGTGGCCCCGCACGCCCACCGGCGAACTCACGATGTATACCCGGGCTTTGGATATGCCGGGTCTGCTCAGTCTGGCCAGTTAAGACGGGGCCGCAGCGTAGCCGCGCTCGTATCTTTGCGGCACGTTTTGTTTCTTATTTCTCCCCTCCCCTGCCCCATGATTATCGGCGTTCCTAAGGAAATTAAAAATAACGAAAACCGCGTGGGCCTTACCCCCGCCGGGGTGGCCGAGTTGCGCAAGCACGGCCACTCGCTTTTTGTGCAGGTGGGCGCGGGCGAAGGCTCGGGCTTTGCCGATGCGGAGTACGAGACGGCGGGCGCCACGCTGCTGCCCACCATCACTGACGTGTACGGGCAGTCCGACATGATTATTAAGGTGAAGGAGCCAATTGCGGAAGAGTACCCGCTTATTAAGGAGAACCAGCTGCTGTTCACCTACTTCCACTTTGCCAGCGGCGAGGAGCTAACCCACGCCATGCTTGAGCGCAAGGCCATTTGCCTGGCCTACGAAACGGTGGAGCTGCCTTCGCGGGCCCTACCCCTGCTCATTCCGATGAGCGAGGTGGCCGGCCGCATGGCCCCGCAGGAAGGCGCTAAGTACCTGGAAAAGCCCCTAAAAGGCCGGGGCATCTTGCTCGGTGGCGTGCCCGGCGTGAAGCCCGCGCACGTGCTGGTGCTGGGCGCCGGCATCGTGGGCACGCAGGCCGCCAAAGTAGCCGCGGGCCTCGGCGCGCAGGTTACCATCATGGATATTAACCTGAACCGCTTGCGCGAGCTGGATGATTTTATGCCTAAGAATGTGGTGACGCAGTACTCGAACGAGTACAACATCCGCGAAGCCATCAAGACGGCCGACCTCGTGGTGGGAGCCGTGCTGATTCCGGGGGCCAAGGCGCCGCACCTAATTACCCGCGACATGCTCAAGACCATGCGCCCCGGTACCGTGCTCGTGGATGTGGCCGTGGACCAGGGTGGCTGCATCGAAACGTGCAAACCGACGACCCACGAAAACCCAACTTTCATCATCGACGACGTGGTGCACTATTGCGTGGCCAACATGCCCGGCGCCGTGCCCTACACCAGCACGCTGGCCCTCACCAACGCTACCCTGCCCTACGCCGTGCAACTGGCTAACCTGGGCTGGCAGGAGGCCTGCCGCCGCAATGCGGCCCTGCGCCTCGGCCTGAACGTGGTGCACGGCGAGGTGGTGTACAAAGGCGTGGCCGAAGCCTGGAACCTACCGCTGGTAGACGTGGACTCGGTGCTGGAAGGCGCCACCGTATAAGCTGACCGCGAACTCGCAACGAGTTTGCGCCATACCAAGAAGCCTGCTGGGTAAGCACCTGGCAGGCTTTTTCATGTTTAGCT
>CALMOO010000219.1:0-1811 GCA_937871705.1 uncultured Hymenobacter sp. | reverse complement strand
TTTGCCGATGGGCCTTGCCCCAATCGCGCAGAGCGAAAATAACGGGGTCGAGGGTGTCGGCGTAGGGCAATAGCTCGTAGGTGACAAGCACTGGCGGGCCTTCCTGCACGGTGCGCTGAATGAGCTGATGCTGCTCTAAGTCCTTCAGCTCCTTGGCCAATACTTTGGAAGAAATGCCGGGAATGCTGCGTTCCATCTCCCGAAATCGCTGGTGCCCAGTGGCAAGAGCTACCAGAATGAGTAGCTTCCATTTGCCATTGACTACTTCCAGCGCATCGCGCAGTAATGGCAGGGTAGTGATGCAGTGACTAAGGCTCGCGGCTTTCATACTCAGGGTATGCTTCCGTGGAGGTTAGCGCTTACCTAGAGGTAGCTGCTAACTTTTGGTAAGCAAAAGTACGGACCTTTGTGGCTTCATTGGGTGCTGGCTCTGCGGCATGTCAGCTGAGCCTGGCTTTTTTAGCGAGCAGCGCCCCTTATTCCTACCCCCCCTACTTACCTACCATGAGCAATATCTTAGTAACCGGCGCCACGGGTGGCCTGGGCAAAGCAGTAGTCGAGCAGTTGCTGAAAAACGGAGGCGCCGACCAGCTTTCCGTGCTCGCCCGTGACCCGGCCAAAGCCACTGACTTGCAAGCGCAAGGCGTGCACGTGCACAAGGGCGACTACACCGACTATGCCTCCCTACTGGCGGCCTTCGCGGGCGTCGACAAGCTATTTCTGGTGTCCGGCAACGACGTTCACAACCGGGTGCCGCAGCATGCCAACGTAATTAAAGCGGCTACTGAGGCTGGGGTGAAGCACATCGTTTACACTAGCGCGTAACGCAAAACAGACGATGGCTCCTCGGCAGTCACCTTCGTGACGGAGGCGCACTTGGCCACCGAAAAGCTGCTGAAAGCATCGGGCCTTACCTACACCATCCTCAAAAACACGCTGTACCTCGATGCGCTAACCCAATTTATAGGGCCGGTGCTCGAAACCGGCACTATCTACCTGCCAGCTGGCGAGGGCCGCGGTTCGTTTGCTAGCCGCGCCGACATGGGCGCTGCCGGTGCTGCCGTGCTCACGGGCACTGGCCACGAAAACCAAACGTACGAGATAGCCAGCAACGAGTCGGTGTCTTTTGCTGATATCGCTAAGATATTGAGTGACTTATCGGGTAAGCCTATTCACTACGTATCGCCCACCGCCGAGGAGTTTGGCACGCAGCTGGCGCAAGCCGGCGTACCGGCTATGGGCATTCAGATGGCCGCGAGCTTCAGCGTGGCTATCGCACAGGGCGAGTTTGACTTGCCCAGCTCTACCCTGGAAAAGCTGCTGGGCCGCAAGCCCGAGTCGGCCGCCGATTTTTTGAAAACGGCTTATAAGCTGTAGGTGATTTTCGGGGTATTTAGCGCAGCTTCTAGCTTAACGTCTGCTCGTCCATTACCTGAGCGCTCAACAAAAAGAAGGTCATGCTTAGGCAAGCTCAGCATGACCTTCTTTTATTGTAGATGAAACGGCACGATGGTTTGGCGCTGGGTGCCCAGTTCGCCGATGCCCAGCGCCACCGCGTCGCCTGCTTGCAGGAACTTGGGCGGGTGCTGCCCCATGCCTACCCCGGCCGGGCTGCCGGTGGTGATGATGTCGCCGGGCAAGAGCGTCATAAACTCGCTTACGTAGCTGATGAGCTTGGGCAGGGCAAAAACCATGTCGCTGGTGTTCGAATCCTGCTGCATTTCACCATTCAAACTCAGCCAGATACGCAGGTTTTGGGGGGCGGGCACTTCGGTAGCGGGCGTGAGGTAGGGCCCGAGGGGCGCGAAGGT
>CALMOO010000218.1 GCA_937871705.1 uncultured Hymenobacter sp. | reverse complement strand
CCCCACAATAGACCGCACCATAAGCTTGGTGCGGGCATTATCGGGGGTGTGCAGCACGTCGTAGTAGAACTGGTCTTCCTCGTCCCAAAGGTTGAATTTGCCGTCGCCGCCGCGCGTCATGGCATCGGCAATGTAGAGGAAGTGCTCGAAAAACTTGCCCGCCATTTCCTGGTAAACCGGGTTTTGCTTCGACAGCTCCAGGGCAATGCGCATGAGGTTGAGCGCGTACATAGCCATCCAGCTGGTGCCGTCCGACTGCTCCATCCTACCCCCCGTGGGTAGAGGCGATGAGCGGTCGAACACCCCAATGTTGTCTAGGCCCAGGAAGCCACCCTCGAAAATGTTGCGCTCGTCGTGGTCTTTGCGGTTTACCCACCACGTAAAGTTGAGCACCAGCTTATGGAAGATACGCTCCAGAAAGCCCATGTCGCCCTGGCCGTTGCGGCGCTTCTTGTCCATCTGGTACACGCGCCAGGTGGCCCAGGCGTGCACGGGCGGGTTCACGTCGCTCAGGTTCCACTCGTAGGCCAGCAGCTGGCCGCTAGGGTGCAGGTAGCGGTCCTTGATGAGCAGCCGCAGCTGGTTTTTGGCAAACTCTGAGTCCACCATCGCCAGCGGAATGCAGTGAAATGCCAGGTCCCAGGCCGCGTACCAGGGGTATTCCCACTTATCGGGCATCGACACGAGGTCGGCGTTGTGCATGTGCCGCCAGTTGGCGTTGCGGTTGGCCCGGCGGGCGGGGGTAGGCGGCGGCATGGCGGGGTCGCCATCGAGCCACTGGGTTACGTCGTAGTAGTAAAACTGCTTGCTCCAGAGCATGCCCGCAAAAGCCTGGCGCTGCACATTGCGGGCATCGGGGTCGGTCAGGTGCTCCTGAATGCAGTTATAAAACTCATCGGCCTCGCGCTGCCGGGTTACAAAAAGCTGGTCAAAATCTGCAAAAGGAGCGCCTAGCTCAGCTTGGCTTAGGCGCAATTGCACAGTACGCGCCTGCCCCGGCGGCACCGTCAGGGCATATTGCGCGGCCATTTTGGTACCTTGCTGCTGCGGGTTTACGGCATCGGGCTGGTCTTCTACCAAGTAGTTGTTGATGCCGTCTTTGAAGTAACGGCCCTCACCCGGCAGACCATAGAGGCGGGCGCCATTCGTGTCGTTTTCGCAGAAAAGCAGCGCGGGCTGCCCCTTGCAGTAGAGGTAGTACGTGCCGCCCAGTTCGCGGTGGTCTACCTGCACCACGCCCGGCGCTACAGCCTTGAGCGAAGGCCGGTAATCGTCGTAGCCCCAGCCCCAGGTATTGCGAAACCACAACTGGGGCAGCACCTGCACGCTGGATTCGCGGGGGCCGCGGTTGTGCAGGGTTATTTGCATTAGGATATCCGTCGGCCCCGCTTTCGCATACTCGATAAATACGTCGAAATAGCGGTTGCCGTCAAAAATACCCGTGTCTTGTAGCTCATACTCAGGCTCCTGGCGGTTGCGCTGAGCATTGCGGTTCACCAGCTTGCGGTACGGAAACTGCCGCTGCGGGTACTTATACAGCATTTTCTGGTACGAGTGCGTGGGCGTGCTGTCGAGGTAATAGTACAGCTCCTTCACGTCTTCGCCGTGGTTGCCCTGGCCATTGGTGAGGCCAAACAGCCGCTCTTTCAGCTGGTTATCTACGCCATTCCAGAGCCCTACCCCCAGGCAGAGCAGCTGCTGGTCGTCGCAGAAGCCACCCAGGCCTTCCTCGCCCCAGCGGTAGGCGTAGGAGCGCGCTACGTCGTGGCTAATATGGTCCCAGGCGTTGCCGCCGGGGCTATAATCCTCACGCACCGTACCCCACTGGCGCTCAGTAAGATAGGGGCCAAACTTTTTCCAAGTACTTGTTTGCGCATCGGCCTCGGCCAAGCGTAGTTCTTCCTGAATCATGCTATCGTAAATCCGCAACTAGAGCGGTAATTAAGCGCTGTTACGCGAAAATCATCAAAAGATAGGCAGCCTCCTACCAAGTCACCTGTTAACCAAGAGACTACATATTTTCGCCAGTTAAAAACCAGGCAAGCTGCACACAACAAAAAAGCCAGGACTTTGCGGTCCCGGCTTCTTGGCAAAAATACTAGTTGCTTACTTCTTCCCTTTCTTGGGGGTAGCGGCAGGCGTGGTAGTCTTAGCAGGATTAGTTGCCGAAGCAGCTGGCGGCGTAGTGGAAGGAGCCGGAGCAGCCGCCGTCGGCGTGATACCCATCTTCTTGAGAATCAAGTCCGATACGTCGCCGTCCTTGGGGCCGTGCAGCAGGATGGGGCTCGAGCCAGCATCCGAGTTCAGGATGTAAGTGTAGCCGTTTTCGGTGGCCACCAAGTCGATGTTCTTCTGCACTTTGTCGAGCGCCGGGCTCAGCAGCTGTTGCTGCTTCTGCTGGAGCGACTGCTGGGCCGTAGTCGAGAACTCTTGTAAGCCTTGCTGCATAG
>CALMOO010000217.1 GCA_937871705.1 uncultured Hymenobacter sp. | reverse complement strand
CCGTTGGAGGGAGTGCCGTTGGGCAGGATAACGGTGTCGCCCTGAGGCGTTAGCAGCAGGGTATTGAAAAGCTGGATGGCGTGTACGGTGCCGCTTTTGCCTTGGCTTTCGATGACATCGCCCACCGTGAAGGGCTTGAAAATCAGGATGAGGACGCCGCCCGCAAAGTTGGCCAGCGTGCCTTGCAGGGCCAAGCCCACGGCCAAGCCGGCCGCGCCCAAAATGGCCACGAAGGAAGTCGTCTCAAAGCCTACTGCGCCCGCCGCCGAAATGAGCAGCAGCACCTTGAAGGCGATGCTGAACATGCTGGTCACGAACGAGCCGAGCGACACGTCGAGGTGCGCCGTAGCGGTAGCTACCAGGCGGGTGCCCCAGCCAATAAGCCACCAGCCCACCACCAGCATTACCAGCGCCATAAACAGCCGGGGCACGTAGAGCACGGCTAAATCCTGGAAACGGTCGATATAAAAACTAAGCTGGTGAACTGTGAGAGCAGGAGCTAACGGCATAGATAAACAGATTTATTTGATGGCAACTGGGCGCTAGGCCCGTTAATTAAGGACCTGGATAATAGTAGAGCTTGCGCCCGTTTGTTACCCCCCAATATTCCAGCAGCTCGGCGTTAGTCACGGATTCGCCGGGGTTAGTAATAGGGTCCCAGGATAGCACCGGGCACTTTTCGGGTAAGCGCACCACCGATGCTTGACCGGCCTGAGCCAGCAGCTCCAGGGCGTGGCGCTCGCGGGTGTTGTCGTTGCGCGGGTGCAGCTTGCGGTCAGCATTCGTAAAAATTAAGGCCACTACCACCACGGCGGCCGTGTACCAGCGGCGCGCCCGCAGCGGCAGTTGGGCCAGCAAGTAGGTGGCCGACAGCGCATAAAAGCCAACCAAGCCGATGGTAACCGGCAAAATAGAATCGTGACGCAGGATGAGGGGCCGGTAGCTGCGGTAGCCACCCAGCGGCAGCAGCAGCAGGTATACCAGCGCAAACCACCCCAGCCAGCGCAGCAGCCGCACGATGCGCGCGCCCTCGGGCGAGGGCGCCAGCTGGCGGCGAATCAGCTGGGCATTGGCCAGGCAGCCCACCACGAGCAGGGGTAGGCCGAGTTTGCTGGTCAATTCATCAAATAACCCTAGCGGGGCCAATTGATAGCGCTTCCAGAGCGGAAGCATGGCCGCCAGGTTCTCGGCATTGTTGCGGCCAATGTAGAGCGAGTACAGGCACAAGGCCCCCAGGGTGCCCCACAGCAGCACGGGCTGCCAGGCCAGCTGGCGCCACCAGCCGGCCACCGGCACTCCCTGCCGCCACAGCCGGCGGGCGGCGTGCAGCCCTACCCCCAGCATCAGTACCATAGCCGTGCCGGGAATGATGGGCCCGTTAAAAGCCAGCACCAAAATGAGCAGCAGCATGGCTATCAGCGGCAGCCAGCCCAGCCGTAGGGCCTGCCCCAGGCTCGCCGCCCGGTAGAGTGGCCACAGCAGCACCAGCAGCAGCAGCAAGGGGAAAGCGTAGGCAAACGAGTAAGAGATAGAAGGCGTGACAATGGCCATCTGCCCGTTGTAGCCCGTCACCTGGAAGAAGGGCGCCATGAGCGCCATCGCCACCCAAAGCCGCAGGCTGCTGAGCCGGCGCGTGCCGGTGGCGTACCACGCTAGCACGTACAACAGCAGCGCTTGCACCAGCGTGTCGAAGAGGGCAATGGAGGCGTAAGCGCTGGCAATAGGGCTCAGCCAGCGTTGCAGCCACAGCGGCACGTTCTGGAAATACCAGTACATGCTGATGTGGGCAAAAAAGCGGTTCGGGGCCGAATAAACGGCATTTTTCGTCAAAACATCCCACCCAAAGGGGCTTTGCAGCACCGGCGCGTAGTCGGCGCGAGGCACTACAATCGCCGCTAGGTCGCCATCGAGCGGCAACTGGTAGTACTGAAAGTAAGTCAGCGCCAAATCCAGGAACAAAGCCAGGATTAACAAGCCCAGCAACCAATTCTTTCTCATTAATTCTTGTGAAGCGCCGACTGCTTTAGGGCCGGGGGGAGCAACGTAGCAGTCGTAATCTGGTCGCCGATGTCAAGCCGCTGCACCACATCGAGGCCACTTACTACCTGGGCAAAGATGGGGTAGCGGCCGTCGAGGTGGGGGGTAGGCAGGTGGGTAACGAAGAACTGGCAGCTCTCGGTATCCTTGCCTGCCGAGGCCAGGCCCACCGCACCGGCGCCGTAGTTGAGCTGCGCCAGCTCGGAGCGCAGCGTGTAGGGTGTGCTGCCCGAGCCGTCGCCGCGCGGGTCGCCACCCTGGGCCACAAAGTCGGGTACCACGCGGTGGAAGTAGAGGCCGTCGTAGAAATGACTTCTGACTAGACTCACGAAGCTGGCCACCGCGCCCGGCGCTTCTACCACCTTCAATTCGAGCACTATGACGCCCTGCATCGTAGTAAGGCGCACGCGCTGGCCCACCGGCACGCTTTGTACCACGGCCCAGTCGATGGGGTGCTGCTGGGCCGTGCCGCGCGGAACGGGGGTAGGGCGCGGGGTTTTTTCCAGCTTATCCAGGGTTTGCTGAAGCGCTATCCAGGGCTCGATTTCGCGGGGCAGCGTGAGCTTGTCGCGAGCCTGGCGCAAGGCGGCCAGGTCGTCGGGCTGGGGCGCGGGCACCAGGGCGGGGTTGGCCAGCGCCTCGGCGGCGGTGCTGAGTTGGGCTTCGTCGCCGCTGGTCAGCGCTTGGCGCAGCGCGGCGGTGAAATCGGCCTGCTGGGCGGCCGGGAAGTTTTTGTTGCCGCGCAAGCTCACCAGCGCCGCCAACGCGGTACCCGGCACAATGGGGGGTAGGCCCTTAGTTAAAGCCGCTTGGGCCAAAAAATCGAACTGCGCCGGGTCTTCGCTGAGAGCCGTGAGCAGGGCGGCTTTCTCGTATTGGTTGGGCGTGTGCGCGTAGCGACGGCGAATGGTGTCGATTACTACCGAGTGGCGGGCGGCCGACGCCTGGCGTAGTGCCGCTTGCAGCAGGGTAGCGCGGGCGCGCCAATGCCGGGCATGACGGGCCTCCGGCAATAAATTTAAGATAACTCTAGGAGTATCGACGGGCAGCTTGAGCAACCATTCTGCGGCGGCTTGCGCCTCCTGGGGTATGGGGTGTTGCGCGGCCTCAATAGCCGTCAGCAGCGAGCCGTTGAAGGTTGCTGGCAGCACCCGTAGCGCCGCAATGCGTACCCGGTAGTCAACATCAGTCGAAGCACCTTTAACTAACGCCGCATACGCAACCGGCCGCGCCACCCGGCCCAGCGCCGTGGCACAATTGGCCCGCACAAAATAATCAGGGTCCGTAGCCACCGCTTTCAACAAAACGGGCAGCACCACTTGCGCCACCACCGAGTCCAAGCCCTTCGCCCTGGTGAGCGCCGCCGACGCGCCAGCCCGTGCCGGCCCGGCCCCTACCCCCCTCTGCGCCAGCAAGGCCACCGTGCGCCGCACCACCGCGGGCGTGGCCAGGCCGCGTAGCGTGGCGCGGTACAGTGCCCAGGCCTGGCCGGCCGCATTGGCCGAGTCGGCGCCAGTGGGCTTTAGCTGCAACAGCAGGGGTAGGGAAGATTTTGTGACGCAGCGTCCCAGCGCCTCGTACGTGGCGCGGCGCACGGCGGCGCTGGCTTCGGGCTGGGTTAGGCGCTGGGCGAGGGTCGGTGCGGCGGTGCTGTCGGCGGTTTGGCCGAGGGCGTAGGCGGCGGCGCGGCGCACGGCAGGGGTAGCATCATGCAGCAGCGGCAGCAGCGCGGGCACGGCGGCCACGTCTTGCACCGAGCCCAGGGCCTCGGCGGCGGCGGCGCGGTAGGTAGGGTTTTTATCGGTTAGAAAAGGTAGCAGCTCGGCGGCATGGCGCTCGTCCTGGGCGGTGGCAATGCGGCGGCGCACCGCATCGGCATAAGGGTGCGCGGGCGGCGCTGCCTGGGCCAAAAGCGGCAGCGCAAATAGAAACAGGTAAACCAGACGCATGGTGAGCACAGAATGAAGCTGCAAGTAAGACCCTAGCTGCCCGAATATGCCGCTTCTTTACCCAAAAGCTCCGCCCCTACCCCGACCTTTGCCTTCGCTTCACGCTTATAATATGTCTACTCCCGCCATCCCCACCGGCCCCAGCCAGCTTCGTATTCAAGACTTTCACTACGACTTGCCAGCTGACCGCATCGCGCCCGAGCCGCTGCCCGACCGCAGCGCTAGCCGCCTGCTGGTGAGCCGGGCCGGCCGCATTACCGACAAAATATTCCGCGACTTGCCCGGCGAGCTGCCACCCGATGCGCTGCTCATCTTCAACGACACGCAGGTGGTGCGGGCGCGGCTGCTGGCCCACCGGCCCACCGGCGGCGCTGTCGAGTTATTTTGTCTGGAGCCCGTGGCGCCACACCGCGCCCTGGAGCTCGCCTTGCAGCAAACGGCGGCCTGCACTTGGCGCTGCCTCGTCGGTAATGGCCGCCGCTGGAAAACCGGGCCCGTCAGCCTGGACTTCTCGTTTGCAGGCCAGCCGGCCACGCTCTGGGCCGAGCGCCAGGCCACCGAGGCTGGCGGCGAAAGCCTAATTGACTTTCGCTGGGAGCCCACGTCCTTGCCGTTTGCTGAGGTGCTGCGGGCGGCCGGCCACCTGCCCCTACCCCCCTACCTGCACCGCACTGACACAGCCGCCGACGCCGTGCGTTACCAAACTGTGTACGCCGCTCACGAAGGCGCTGTGGCGGCGCCCACCGCCGGCCTGCACTTCACCCCCGAGCTGCTGGCCGAGCTGGCCGAGCGCGGTATTGCCAGCGGCCAGGTAACGCTGCACGTGGGGGCCGGCACCTTCCAGCCCGTCAAGGCCGAGACTATGGCCGACCACGCTATGCACGCCGAGCCCATCATTGTGCAAGCCAGCTTGCTGCGACAACTGCTGACCCACCGGCCGCGACCGGTTATTGCGGTGGGCACCACCAGCTTGCGCACCCTCGAAAGCCTCTACTGGCTGGGCGCCGCGCTGGTGCGCCAGCCCGCACCGCCCGCGTTGCAAGTGGCGCAGTGGCAGCCTTACGAGGAGGTTACAGGTGAGCCAATCACTACTGAAGCGGCCTTGCAGGCGCTGCTTACGTACCTCGACACCACGGGCTCGGAGGCGCTGGAAGCCAGCACGCGCCTGCTCATTGCGCCAGGCTATCGCTTTCGGCTGGTGCAGGGGCTGATTACCAACTTTCACCAGCCCGAAAGCACGCTGCTGCTGCTAGTAGCGGCCTTACTGGGCCCCGACTGGCGGGCCGTGTACGACCACGCTCTGGCCCACGGCTACCGATTCCTCAGCTACGGCGACAGCTCGCTGCTACTGCCGGGCTAATTGGCAGGTTCGCAGATTTTGGCATGGGCTTTGACCTGGCTGGCGCAACCAGTTCGGCCCGGCCCGGCAACCCTGCTTAAAGGGCCGCGTACAAGTATTGGGAATTCTATATTATCCCCCTTTTCAATCATGAAAAAAGCAATTCTGCTCCTCGCTGCCTGCGCATTCGCTACCGCTTCGTTTGCTCAGACTACCCCTACCACCGAAGTGAAAGTGCGTGACAATGGCACGAAGAAAGTAGTGACTACCACGGGCAAAACCAATGTGGGCCAGGCACTCGACAACACGGCCGATGCTGCTGGCAACGTAGCCAAGAAAGCCGGCAAAGGCATTAAGAAAGGTGCCAAGAAAGCTAGTGCAAAAATCAAAGGCACTAGCCAGAAGGCCAGCAAAAAAGCGGAGAAAGCCTCGGAGAAAGCCGAAGCAAAATCTGAATAGCTACTAGCTCTTCTCAGCAAACAAAAAAGCCTCGGCAGTTGCCGGGGCTTTTTTGTTTGCTGGGGGGTAGGCACGGCGCCTACTTCGCCAATAATGGCGTTGCTTACCCCTGGGTGGGCTTTTCGCGCAGCTGGTACAGCACGCTTTCGGCCACGCCGTTGCCAAATAAGCTCAGGCCGGCATTGAACACGACGAGGGCAGCAGTGCCCGCAGCTACCCACTGGCTAGTGGGAACTCCTTTTTCCTTTAAGCCGCCCGACCAGGTAAGCAGGCACGCGCCGGCCCCTACTGTCAGCAAGCCCGCGGGTGCCAAGAGCAGCCATTTAGATTTATGCGTCATCACGAAGTTGTAGTGGGTTTTTAGTTCGCTACCCACTGGGTATTATCCTACCCTTAAGGCTACGATTAGGTTATAAACTCAACCACCGCCGAAGACTCTGTTTAGAAGTAGTGCTACGCTTGTAGCTAGCGTATTTCAGCTACTTTACCTTAAAAAAACAACCCCCTTCAGTCAATTTCATCTATAAAAAAGCTAGTAACCCCTATCTTCGCACAGGTCATATTGATAAAAATTATACCTATGCCGCGCAAAATACTTTTAGCTCGTCTATCGTTGGTTGCCTTACTGGTGCTAGCTCTAGCGGCCGCTTTTACACCCCAACACCACCCCGACGCGGCTCCTAATGCCTTTCAGGCCGCCGACATCGCCTGGATGCTAACTGCCTCGGGCTTGGTGCTGTTTATGACGCCGGGCCTGGCGTTTTTCTACGGCGGCATGGTGAGCCGGCGCAATGTTATCTCCACCATGCTGCAAAGCTTTATCGCGCTGGGCCTCATCTCGGTACTGTGGTATGTGGTGGGCTTTTCGCTGGCTTTCGGCGACGATATTGGGGGCGTAATCGGCGACCCGCGCACGTTTTTCATGTTCAATAATGTGGGCACCGCGCCACACCCGCGCCTGGGGCCCACGATACCGCTGGTGCTGTTTGCGGCTTTCCAGCTCAAGTTTGCCATTATCACACCCGCCCTCATCAGCGGTGGCTTTGCCGAGCGCATCCGGTTTTGGGGCTACCTGATTTTTATCTGCCTTTTCAGCCTCTTCATCTACTGCCCGCTGGCGCACTGGGCCTGGCACCCCGATGGCTTTCTGGCCAAATGGGGCGTGCTCGACTTTGCGGGCGGCACGGTGGTGCACATCTCGGCGGGCTTTGCGGCGCTGGCGGGCGCCATTTCTATTGGCCGCCGCCGGGTGCACCTCGATGGCCACGCGCATACGCCAGTTAACGTACCGTTCGTGATTCTGGGTACCGGTCTGCTCTGGTTTGGCTGGTTTGGGTTCAATGCCGGCTCGGCTTTCGGCGCCAACGCCGTGGCAGTGCAGGCATTTTTCACCACCCACCTAGCTTCAGCGGCGGCCATGCTCACCTGGATGCTTCTGGAGTCGGCGCGCGGGCAACGGCCTTCGGCGATGGGCACGGCCATTGGCGCCGTGGTGGGCCTGGTGGCCATTACGCCGGCGGCGGGCTACGTTTCTTACGGGCCGGCGCTGGCCATTGGCATTCTGGCTTCGGGCGTGAGCTTCGGGGCGGTTATTCTGAAAAACCGTACTACCCTCGATGATACGCTCGATGTGTTTCCGTGCCACGGGGTAGGCGGCATTGTGGGTATGCTGGCTACGGCGCTCTTTGCGCAGAAAGGCGGGCTCTTTACGGGCGGCGGGCCGGCGTTGCTGGGCTACCACCTGCTCACGCTGCTCATCGTAGGTACATTTACCTTTGGGGGCTCGTGGCTACTCTACCAGCTTACCAATGCCATTGTGCCCATCCGGGTGAATGCTGAAAATGAGGCGCACGGCCTCGATACCAGTCAGCACGGCGAAACCATCCTGGTGGCCTAAGGGCCGGGCCGGGCGGGGCCGCCAGCCGGCTTCCTGCTGCCATGACCCAATTATTTTTTTCCGAGTACGAAATCGAGAGCCTACCCTCGGGCCGCCAGCCGCTCGTCATTGTGGGCGCCGGCGGCCTGGGCCGCGAGGTGCTGCTGCTCTTAACCCAGCTGAATGAGGCGGGAGCGGGCTGGGACGTGCGGGGCTTTTACGACGACCAGCCGCCCCCTACCCCCCTCATCGGGGGCTTACCCTACTTGGGCACCACCCATGACCTCAACCAAACTACTGAGCCGCTGGCCGTAGCAGTGGCCGTGGGCAGCAGCGCCAGCCGCGCCGCCTTGGTAGCGCGGCTCACATCGCCGCGGCTTTCGTTTCCGAAGCTGGTGCATCCGCAGGTTCGGCTGGCTCCCTATCAGCGCATCACGTTAGGCGAGGGCTGCCTTATTCAGCAAGGGTGTATTCTGACCTGTGACATTACGCTGGGCCGCTTCGTGCTGCTCAATCTGGGCTGCACCATCGGCCACGATGCGGTGCTCGAAGACTTCTGCTCGCTCATGCCGCATGCCAATGTGGGCGGCGCAACGCACTTGGAGGCGCGGGTTTACCTGGGTACTAATGCTACCATTATCCACGCCGTGCGGGTGGGCGCGGGCACTACCGTGGGGGCCGGTGCCGTGGTGGTGCGCGAGCTACCGGGCGGCATTACGGCGGTGGGCGTGCCGGCAAAAGTGTTGATAAAATAAAAGTCAGGTAGTATTTATTCTTGCTTCAATGACTTCCCAAGAACAAACAACTCCTACTTTTAGCCCCTGGCTTTTACCTCCTCCCCGCTGCTCTTGGACCGCATCTATCTATCGCCGCCGCACCTGGGCCGCCACGAGCTAAACTACCTGCACAAAGCAGTAGAAGACAACTGGGTAGCGCCGGCTGGCCCCAACATTACGGGGTTTGAAGCTGACCTGTGCGCCTTCACGGGAGTAGGGCACGCGGTGGCGCTCACCTCGGGCACGGCGGCCATTCACCTGGGGCTACTGCTGCTGGGCGTGGGGCCCGGCGATGAGGTGCTGTGCCCGTCGTTTACGTTTGTGGCTACCGCTAATCCCATCCTGTACTGTGGCGCTACCCCCGTGTTTGTGGACAGCGAGGCCGACACCTGGAACATGTGCTCCGAGCGCCTGCGCGAGGCAGTGGAGGACCGCATCAGGCAGGGCAAAAAGCCGAAGGCGCTCATCCTGGTCCACCTCTACGGCATGCCAGCCAAGCTCGACGAGCTGCTGGCCGTGGCGCACGAATTTGAGCTGCCTGTGCTCGAAGATGCCGCCGAAGCTCTGGGCTCGCGCTTCCGAGGGCAGCCGCTGGGCTCGTTCGGGCAAGTCAGCGTTTTCTCGTTTAACGGCAATAAGATACTGACTACCAGCGGTGGCGGCGCCCTGCTAACGCCCGATGCGAACCTGGCTCGGCAGGCGCGCTTTCTGGCTACGCAGGCCAAAGACCCGGCGCCCTACTACCAGCACTCGCAGGTAGGCTACAACTACCGACTCAGCAATTTGCTCGCCGGCATCGGCCGCGGCCAGATGGAGCTGCTCGAAGACCGGGTGAAGCGCCGCCGCGAGATTTTTACCTGGTACCACGAAAACCTGTTTAACCTGCCGGGCCTGGCCGTGGCGCCGGCTATAGAGCTGGCCGGTAGCCGCTCCAACCGCTGGCTCACGACGGTGCTGCTTGGCCCGGCGCCTCAGGCGCCGCCTACCGACAGCCCTACCCCCCCTCCTACGCCCGAAGCCCTGCGCCAGCACCTCGAAACGCGCAACATCGAGAGCCGCCCGCTCTGGAAGCCTCTGCACTTGCAGCCGCTGTTTGCCCAGGCGCCCATGTATGGCGGTGCGGTGTGCGAAGACTTATTCGCCCGCGGCCTGTGCTTGCCCAGCGGCACGGCCATGACGGACGACGACCTGAAGCGCGTGGCGCGCGCCCTACGCGAGGAGCTGTAAAACGGAGTGGTACTCCGTTTTACATTTAATAACCGCTAATGATGATGTGCTTCCTCGGGCGGTGGGGGTAGCTCGGCGGCTGCCCGGTAGAGCAGCGCCGTGGGCACGCGCGGGTAGTGGTGGTGTAGGTGGTGAAACGCAAACGACGCCGTGATGGGCGTCCAGGCCTGGGCCAGCGCAGCGGCCGTGCGGGCAGCCGGGTTGCGCGACGACACGTGGTGCGGCACGTAGGAGGCCCAGATGGGCATGGTAGCGCTCATAAAAAACGCTACCCCCCAGTACACTAGTCCCACCAGCGAGCCCGTGCCCCAGTAC
>CALMOO010000216.1 GCA_937871705.1 uncultured Hymenobacter sp. | reverse complement strand
GCCCCCGGCTTTGAGCACCTGGTAGGAGCGCGCCTGGATGTCGCCGCCCACTAGGTCAAGCACCACGTCCACGTCTTTCACTTGGTCTTCGAAACGAGTAGCTTTATAATCAAGCACTTCATCAGCCCCGAGCGAGCGCACAAAATCCAGGTCTTCGGTGGCGGCCGTGGCAAGTACCCGCGCCCCCAGCTGGTGGGCAAATTGCACCGCGAAGGCGCCCACCGCCCCGGCCCCGCCGTGGATGAGTACTGTTTGGCCGGCCTGCAACTGGGCTACTTGGTGCAACGCCTGCCAGGCTGTGAGCGCCGCCACGGGCACGGCCGCCGCCTCGGCAAACGACAGCGTGGTTGGCTTGGCGGCAATGGTTGCCGCTGGCACTGCCAGGTATTCGGCATAGGTCCCGCCCCAGTCGGGTGAATTGCCGCTCGCCGCCACGGTGCCGTATATGGCGTCTCCTGGCTGAAAAGTAGTGACGCCCGCGCCCACGGCCTCAATGGTGCCCGCAAAGTCGCCGCCCGGAATCCAGGGGAAATTCAGTGGCATAAATTGGCGCACCGCGCCCGAAGCCTTGCCTGCATCAAGCTGGTTGATAGACGCGGCGTGCAGGCGCACAAGTACTTCGCCGGGGCCAGCGTGCGGGGTAGGCGCGTCTTCGTAGCGCAGGTGCTCGAAGCCGTAATCATGCAATCGGATGGCTTTCATGAGTGACGTTTAGTAAGGTGAAATACGGGTAGTCAGTGGTAATTAAACTAAGTGCTTTCAGCCCGCCTTGCCGTCGCCCGCTGGGTAGTCATGGTTATTGCCACGCGGTCGGGCTTGAGGAGAGAAGCTGCTGAAACGTAGTAGGGGGGTAGGAAGCAGGGCCGGAATAGAAGCATTGAGTGGCGAAATCACCCGGCCGGGCCGCAAAATCATGGCAAAGCTCCTAACTTGCTGGCCGGTTGGCAAGTACTTACTTGAAGGTTAGGTGCTTACCTGAGAGTTAGAATTGGTGAGAATCAGCCGCAAAAAATTATGATATATCCTATTGGCCACCCGGCTTGCCCTGTGCGCCGAGCCATGAACCTGATTGGTAGCAAGTGGAAGGTACTGCTAATCGAGCGGTTAAGTACCGGCACCATGCGCTACGGCGAGCTTCGCCGCCTACTACCCGACGTGAGCGAGAAGGTGCTCATCAACGAGCTGAGAGAGCTGGTCGCGCACGGCCTGCTAGCCAGGCAGTCCTACCCCAAGGTGCCGCCCCGAGTGGAATATTCGCTAACGGAGAAAGGCCGCCAGGTTCTACCCGTGGTGGACAGTATCAAGACTTTTGGGCTGCAATACCTGAGCGACGAGGCGGTGTAAACTTTACAAAACTCCTGACCGGCCTACCCCCTCCTGCAGAGAAAGGAAGCCAAATCCAACTGGTGTTTTATGAAAACAAAAGGGCTTTCAGCATTTGCTGAAAGCCCTTTTCTACTGTTGAGAGTCGTTCTGCTCCCCTCTTTTTTGGATAGGGGGTAGGGAACAGAATTTGCGCCCGGCGCGCCTGCTATTTCAGCTGCATTTCCTCGATGATGCGCTGAATCTTTTCGTGAGCCCGCTCATGCGTTACTTCGTAATCAGCGATGGAACCGAGCGGCTCTTTTACGCTGAAATAAAACTTGATTTTGGGCTCGGTGCCGCTGGGGCGGGCCGATATTTTGTCGCCGGCTTCGGTAAGAAATTGCAGCACGTTGGAGCTTTCGACGCCGGTGCTTTCTTCCTGGCCGGTGCGCAGGTGGTGAACCTTGCCGGTCTGGTAGTCGCGGATTTCAACTACCGGCGAGCCAGCGAGCGTGGTGGGCGGGTTTTTGCGCAGCTCCACCATCATCTCCTGGATTTCCTCGGCGCCGCGCTGGCCTTTTTTGGTTAACGAGATAAGGTCTTCGACGTAGAGGCCGTACTCGGCGTACATGCGCTGCATCTCTTCGTAGAGGGTGCGGCCCTGGCCTTTGGCTACGGCGGCCATTTCAGCTACCAACGCGCAAGCCGACACGGCATCTTTATCGCGCACGAAGTCGCCGATAAGGAAGCCGTAGCTTTCTTCACCACCACAGATGTAGTTTTCCTGACCGGTAAGGTCCCGAATAAGGCCGGCAATATACTTGAAGCCCGTAAGCGTGCGGTACGACTTTACGCCGTAGTGCTTAGCTACATCGCCCAGAATTTCGCTGGTCACGATGGTGTATACGATGAAGTCGTTGGGCTGGGCCTTGCCGGCTTTCTGGCGCGCCGACAGGATGTAGTGCGTGAGTAGCGCCGCGGTCTGGTTGCCGTTGAGCAGCACCCATTCGCCCTGGGTGTTTTTTACGCCTACCCCCACGCGGTCGGCGTCGGGGTCGGTAGCCAGCACGATGTCGGCATTCTGCGCTTTGGCTTGGTCAAGAGCCAGTTGCATCGCCGATTTTTCCTCAGGATTAGGCGACTGCACTGTGGGAAAATTGCCATCGGGAACGGCCTGGGCTTGCACCACGCTCACGTTGGTGAAGCCGAAGGCTGCCAGAGCCGGCGGCACCAGCTTGATGCCCGAGCCGTGAATGGGCGTGTACACAATGCCCAGGTCGTGCTGCTGCTGAATAGCGGACGGATTAACGCTCAACTTCTTCAACTCGGCCAGGTAAGCATCATCTACTTCTTTGCCGATGATGTGGATGCGGCTGGGGTCAGCGGTGAACTTGACTTCGTTTACGTCGGTAATTTTGTTTACTTCCGTAATGATGTTCTTGTCGTGTGGCGCTACTACCTGCGAGCCGTCATTCCAGTACACTTTGTAGCCGTTGTACTCTTTGGGGTTGTGCGAGGCCGTGATGACGCAGCCGCTCTGGCAGCCCAGGTGCCGGATGGCAAACGACAGCACGGGGGTAGGGCGCAGGTCATCAAACAAGTAAGCCGTAATGCCATTACCCGAAAAAATGCCGGCCACGATTTCGGCAAACTTGCGCGAGTTGTTGCGCGAGTCGTGGGCAATGGCCACCTTGATTTCCTGGTCAGGAAAGCTCTGCTTTAAGTAGTTACACAAGCCTTGCGTGGCCATGCCCAGCGTGTAGCGGTTCATGCGGTTCGAGCCAGCGCCCATAATGCCGCGCAGGCCGCCCGTGCCAAATTCCAGCGTCCGGTAAAAAGCGTCGGTCAGCGCATCGTCTTGATTGGTAGCAACAAGCTGCTTGATTTCGGCTTGCGTATCAGCATCGTAGGCCGGCGTGAGCCACGTGTTAACGCGCTGCTGAATTTCGGGGGAGAGAGGCATGGGAACGAGAGAAATAGGTGTTAGTAAGCTCAGAAACGGCCGTAAAGGAAAGAGGTTCGGACAAAGAAAAGCAAGGTTGCGATATTCACCGGGGGTAGGGCGGCCCGCAGCTTAGTACACCGTAATCTTTTTAGAGAACGAACTCTGTGCAGAGCGAATCCTGAGAATGTAATTTCCCGCCGTTACTGCCGTAAGGTCAAGGTCTTGCGTGCGGCGGCTGGCCGGCAGCGTAGCCGTTAGCACGGTGCGGCCTTGCAGGTCTTGCAGCACGATGGTCGCGGCCTCATTGGTGCTGGTAGCGCGCGCAATGTGCAGCGTGTGATGGGCCGGATTGGGCACGGCCGTAAAGGAATTGGTTGAGCGCGGCGCCCTCGTTGCCAGCACGGCCGGGGCTAGCCAGCGGGCGAGGGGTAGGGCGTACAACTGCTGCGGCACCGTAGCCAGAAAATTGCTGAGCCGTTCGTTCGACACAAACACCCGGTAGCGGCCCACAAAGCACAAGCCTTCGGCCTGCCCGATGAGCAGCGCATTAGGCAGCTCGATGCGGCGCTTGTTGGCCTGCAAGTAGTTACCCGCCCTAAAGCCGGAGAGCAGCCACAGAAAAGATTCGCCATTCTGCGCGCTGTAGCCCAGCAGCGCCGCTACGTTGCCACTGGCGTTGAGGGCCGCGGCCGTCACCAAGCCATTCGTGTTGAAGGTGGCTTTGAGGTGTGCCAAGTACGTGCCCGGCGTGGCCGGAATGGTGTAGTAGCGCGTCTGCAAATCGACCCAGTTCTTGGTGAACAGGTGCAGCGAATCGTTGGCGTAAAACATGGCCTCGCAGTCAAAATTATGACGATTATTGCGAGGCGAAAAGTCGGTTTGGTCAGGGTAGGAAAACGCGATGGCTTGCGCCGTGGCCGTGGTTGCGGCGGGGCCGAGGTTAGATTTTGGAATGCGCAGCACGCGCAAATCGCGCCGACTGCCGCTGTTATTGCCAAAATCCCCCACGTACATATACTGGGCATCGGCAGTAATATCCTCCCAGTCTACGTTGTCGAAATTGCTAATGCGCACCTGTTGCAGCACCTGCCCGCTCGCCGAGTCGACCCGAAACAACACCGGCGGGTTGCCACTGTCATTGAAAGTCCACAAACTGCCGTTCGTGTAAACCAAGCCGGAAGATTCGGCCACATCGTCGGTCAGCTTGGTCTTGACTGGCAAATCAATAGTTGTGACCGGGTATTGGCACGAGCCGTCGTTGACGGCTGCCGCCGGGTTGTAGTTGGTAGCCTGCGGGTCGGGGCAACCGCTTTGGGCGTGGGCCGACTCCACAGTTGCTGTGCAAAGCGGTAAAATGAAAAGCAACTTGGCCAATATCGAATTGGGCATAACGAAAAGTAGCTTGCAGCGCCAGAGACATTTGGCGCTGCAAGCTACTTAGTATGTTTGAGTTATACGGCCCCGCCGGTCATTGAACGGTTGCGTTTCTGGTTGTTCAATGACCGGCGGGGCAAGCCCCGCTCCCTACAAGTTGCCGCGCAACGCTTGCTCGCGCTCTATCGACTCAAACAGCGCTTTATAATTGCCTTTGCCGAAGCTTTTGGCGCCCTTGCGCTGAATGATTTCAAAGAACACAGTGGGCCGGTCTTCCACAGGCTTCGTGAAAATCTGGAGCAGGTAGCCTTCCTCGTCGCGGTCCACGAGCAGGTTTAGCGCCTTCAGGCTTTCCAGGTCTTCATCGATGGCGCCCACGCGGTCGAGCACATCGTCGTAATACGCGCCGGGCACCGACAGAAACTCTACTCCGCGGCGGCGCAGCTCGGTCACCGTCTGCCGAATATCGTGCGTAATCAGGGCCATGTGCTGCACGCCCGGCGAGTGGTAAAAGTCGAGATACTCTTCAATCTGCGACTTTTTCTTGCCCTCGGCTGGCTCGTTAATGGGAAATTTTACGAAACCGTTGCCGTTGCTCACCACCTTGCTCATCAGGGCCGAATACTCGGTCGAAATATCATCGTCGTCGAAGGTGATGAGCAGCTTAAAGCCCATTACGTCTTCGTAGAATTTTATCCAACGGTTCATTTCGCCCCAGCCCACGTTGCCCACGCAGTGGTCCACCACCTCCAGGCCCACCGGCGCGCCCTGCGGCACGGTGCTGGTGCGCGCCACAAAGCCGGGTAGGAAAGGCCCCGTGTAGTGCGAGCGCTCCACAAACGTATGGATGGTTTCGCCGTAAGTGTAAATGCCGGCCAGCGTCACTTCGCCGTGCTCGTCGGAGATGGTGTAGGGCTCAAAAGCGGGAATGGCGCCGCGCTTGGTGGTTTCCTCAAACGATTTGCGCGCATCATCAACCCACAAGGCCATCACTTTTACGCCGTCGCCGTGCTCGGCCACGTGGCGCGTAATGTCGGAATCGGGCACCAGCGACGTGGTGAGCACAAATCGAATTTTATTCTGCTGCAGCACGTAGCTGGCGCGGTCGCGCACGCCGGTTTCGGGGCCGGCATACGCTACTAGCTCGAAGCCAAAGGCAGCCTGGTAGAAGTAGGCCGACTGCTTGGCATTGCCGCAGTAAAACTCCAGGTAATCAGTGCCATTGAGCGGCAGAAAGTCCTGCGCGGCTTGGGCCTGAACCTCAGGCGAAGTCATGGTTTGCATGGGTTGGGTGGGAATAGGGGGGTAGGGTGAGAATCTTTCAACTCACAAAGAGGTAAAAGCTGCCACAAAAGTACCCGCCAGCCCACAATTACTCCCCGAAAGGCCCTCGTCAAAGCCATGCCTCGCCAAGACGACCTTGCACCTTCGGTGAACACCTAGAAGCGCTTTTCCAAACCAAGAAAACTAGCTCCGCTTAGTAGCAGCCGGGCCTTCCTGGCGCAGCTCTACGCCGTAGCGCTTGGCGAAGGTTTCGAGCTGGCTGCGCAGCAGCGCTTGGCGGCGCGTGCCGCGCACCTCGCGCAGGTTTAGCACATGAATGTCGCCGTCTTTGAGGCGCAGCCGCAATTGGCGGGGTAGCAGCTCGAGCTGGCTCATATTTTCGGCCGCAAACACTTGCTTCGGGCGAAAGAGGCCGGCTTTGCGCACCAGGTAGCCGGGCGCAAACTCCAGGTAGCTTTGCGTGCCAAAAACCGGGGCGTTATGCACCAAAATGAAGCCGAGATAGCACGCGCAGGCCGTGAGAAAAATGTAGTGCAACGGCCGGAAATCATGCACCGCTGGGTCGGAGCCCAGCATCAGCAGCGCGTAGGCGATGGCAAAAAGGGCAAGCGAAACCTGCACCCCAAACGAGAGGCGCGATGAGTTGGCAGGGCGTAGGCTAATGCGGGTGGTACCAGTGGGCATGGGGCAAAAGTAGGTAGGAGTTAAAAGTTATGAGTTACGAATTGATGGCAGAGGTTAGTAAGGATTCTGATAACCAATTCATAACTCATAATTTTTAGCTCCTAACGCTACGCCAGCTTAGCGGTCAGTGTCATTTCGGGCACGGCGCTCAGCACCTTCGATACCGGGCAGTTGGCCTTGGCGTCTTCGGCGTGCTTTTGGAAATCTTCCGGCGTAATACCAGCGCCGGTCACCTTGCCCTCAGTGCTCACGTGGATGCGCTCGATGACGGGCTGGCCATTATTCGGGTTCATGGTCACGGTCGAGGTAGTCGTGATGCCCTCCACTGTGTGGCCGTGCTTGGTGAGCACGCTGGTGAGGTACATGGTGTAGCAGCCGGCGTGGGCCGCGCCAATCAGCTCTTCGGGGTTGGTGCCGGGCTTGCCTTCAAAGCGGCTGCCCACCGAGTACGGCGCGTTGAGCAAGCCGCTATCGGTGCTGAGGGTGCCGTGGCCTTTGATGTCGCCTTCCCAAACGGCTTTGCCTGTGTGGTCTGCCATGATGCTGTTGAAATAGTTAGTGGGTGAAAAACTGTAGAGAGGCAACCGCCGCGCGGCCGTCAGGTTTTGCCGAGGGGGTAGGGCGCGGCCGGTTGCCAGCCGCTCGGGCGTGTAAGTTTGCCCTTCATGGGACTAAAAGCCATTTTGAGCCGCCCGCTGGCTGCCTATGCCGTGCACCGCTACCAGCAGTGGCAGCAGCAGCCCGCTGCTACCCAGCTGCGCCTGCTACGCGAGCTGGTGCGCACGGCGGCCGGCACGGCCTTCGGCCAAGCGCACGATTTGGGCGCCATTCAAACGCCGGCCGACTTTGCCCGCCGCGTGCCCATCCGCGATTACGAGGCGCTCAAGCCGTATTTTGACCGCGTCAAGGCTGGTGAGCCTGATACCCTGTGGCCCGGCCGCCCGCTCTACCTGGCCAAAACCAGCGGCACCACCAGCGGCGCCAAGTACATCCCGATTACCAAGGCCAGCATCTCAAACCACATCAACGGCGCCAAGGACGCGCTGCTGCACTACGTGGCCGCTACCAGCCACAGCCAGTTTCTGGATGGCAAACTCATCTTTCTCTCCGGCTCGCCCGAACTGGAGGGGGTAGGCGGTATCCCTACGGGTCGGCTCTCGGGCATCGTCAACCACCACGTGCCCGCTTACCTGCGCCGCAACCAGCTGCCTAGCTACGCCACCAACTGCATCGAGGACTGGGAAACCAAGCTCGACGCCATCGTGGGCGAAACGCTGGGCCAACCCATGACGCTCATCTCCGGCATTCCGCCCTGGGTGCAGATGTATTTCGACCGCCTCACCGCCCGCACCGGCCGGCCCGTGGGCGAGCTGTTCCCTGATTTCAACCTCTTCGTGTCGGGCGGCGTCAGCATGGAGCCGTATTGGGCCCGCCTGCTCGAAAGCATTGGCCGGAAAGTCGATAGCATTGAGTTGTTTCCGGCTTCCGAAGGCTTCCTGGCCTTCCAGGACCAGCCCGGCAACCCTGGCTTGCTACTGCGCCTCGACAGCGGTATTTTCTTCGAATTTGTACCCGCCGAACGGTTTTTCGAAGAAAACCCGCCGCGCCTCACTATCGCCGAGGTCGAGCTGGGCCAGCAATACGCCGTCGTACTCACTTCTAACGCTGGCCTGTGGGCCTACTCGCTCGGCGACACCGTGCGCTTCGTCGACCTGCACCCGCATCGCGTTGTTGTCACGGGCCGCATCAAGCATTTTCTCTCCGCTTTCGGCGAGCACGTCATCGGCGAGGAAGTCGAAGCCGCGCTGCGCGAGGCCGTGCGCCAGCACCCCGAAACAGAAGTCACGGAGTTCACCGTAGCGCCGCTCATCAGCGACGACCAGGCGCAGCCCTCGCGCCACGAGTGGCTCATTGAGTTCGCCTACCCCCCCCACAACGCGGCAAGCTTCGCCAATGTGCTGGATACTGCGCTGCGCCAGCGCAATACCTACTACGACGACCTGCGCCAAGGCAATATCCTGGCGCCCTTGCTACTCACGCCGCTGCCAGCCGGCGCGTTTCAGCGATATATGAAAAGCGTGGGCAAGCTGGGCGGGCAGAACAAAGTGCCCCGCCTGGGCAATGATAGGGGGGTAGCGGAGGGGTTATATATACTTGCAAATTGACGGAACATGGCATCAGATAGCTGGTCCCAGTTGCTGACTAAAATCAGTCAGCTAATAACCACTGACAAAGACAAATCCTTTGTTCAGGGAAGTAGTGCAGCCCTTATTACTGATGAACAGCGGAAAACTAAATGGCTAGGCAAACCAGGCGCAACTGAGGAGGAGCTTACCCAGTTGGAAGAGCGGTTGCAGCAGAAGCTACCACCTTCTTACCGGTCCTTTCTGGCAGCTTCCAATGGCTTCGGGCCGATTAGCTATTTTATTTACGACCTCTACTCTACAAGCGAGGTAGATTGGCTTGCCGTAAAGGATTCTTTTTTGGTTGAGCTTTGGGAAGAGGACCCTACCCCCCCTGATGACCCCGAGTTGACGGATGAGCGCTATTTACGGTATGATAACAGCCAAATTGAGGGAATACTTCGGCCGGGGCATATGCGTCAGTGCCTAATGATTTCCGATTGGGGTGATGCTGGATTTCTAGCTCTTAATCCTGCGATACAACAGGACGGGGAATGGGAAGCTTGGCATTTTGCTAATTGGCATCCGGGCGCAGTTAGGTATCGTTCTTTTGCTGAACTGATGCAGGCTAGTCTGGACAGCTATATCGAATTGAGGCAAGAAAACGATTAGCAACTCGGCATCAATTTGCTGATTGACGACGCGGAAGGCGTGCGCCTGGAGGCTGAGCACTACGGGTTTGAGATGCTGGTAATCAGCCACACCGATGCAGAATGGATAGCCAACGTGAAAGCGAGACTGTAATGCTTACCGACTGACCAGCGATAGACCTTCTAAATTGACGCTTCGCGCTACATTTGCCCCACTACCTCGTCAAAGTCCTTCGCCATGAGCAACATGATACAGTTTGTCGCCAACACCGACGACCTCTCTACCGACAAAGGCTTCCAGTTTAAGTTTCACTGCGACCAGTGCCGTAATGGCTATATGTCGCGGTTTCAGCCCAATGCGATGGGTATTGCTGGTAGCTTGCTGAGTGCCGCCAGTAGTTTTTTCGGCGGTCTGGGTGGGGTAGAGAACGCGACGTACCAGATTCAGCAGGCGGTAGGGGGTAAGGCCCACGACTCGGCCCTCGAAACGGCCGTGGCGGAGGGCAAGCAGTACTTCAAGCAGTGCACGCGCTGCGGCCATTGGGTGTGCCCCGATGTGTGCTGGAACGCTAGCGCCGGCCTCTGCGAAGCCTGCGCCCCCGACGAGCAGGAGGAACTGCGCGCCCAGCAAGCCAAAGCTACCAGCGAGCAGATTTACACCAAAACCCGCGAGCAAGACTACACCAAAAACTTCGATTTCCTGGACCGCGGCGGCCTTTTACAGTGCCCCAGTTGCCAAACCAAGCTCACGGCAGGCCAGAAATTCTGTCCCACTTGTGGCACTCCTAATCCGGCCGCCAAGACGCAGGAGCGGTTTTGCACCGGCTGTGGCGCCGGCCTAAAACCGGAGCAGAAATTCTGTGCCGAGTGCGGCACCAAGAACTAAGCTCTACCCCCTCCCCGTAGCGGTAGTAAAGGTCGTGCCGCCGGCTTGCTGCCCGAACCTGCCGCCTTGTCTAAGTGCGCCATAACGAGTAGCTTGCGCTGGCGGCCCGGTCTAAGGCATTCCCCGCGACCGCCTTCGCGCATGGAAATTCCCTACCCCCTCGCTACCGAAGAAGCGCCGCCCTCGGCCAACCTCATTAGCGAAGACCTGGCCCCGACTAGTGCCGCTGCTCGCACCTGGGGCACCTGGAATTACGCCGCGCTCTGGATTAGCATGAGCCTGTGTATTCCGACCTACATGCTGGCCAGCTCGCTCATCCAGGGCGGCATGAACTGGTGGCAGGCGCTGCTAACCATTTTCCTGGGCAATGCCATCGTGCTGGTGCCTATGGTTTTGAATGGCCGGGCGGGCACGCGCTATGGCATTCCGTTCCCGGTATTCGCTCGGGCCAGCTTCGGTGTATTGGGGGCCAATGTGCCAGCCATGCTGCGCGCTATTATTGCCTGCGGCTGGTTTGGTATCCAAACCTGGATTGGCGGCTACGCCTGCTACCAGGCAGCCGTGCGCTGGTGGCCCGCGCTGGGCGCCCTACCCCCCGTGTTTCCGGCAAGCTGGGGCTTGGCGACGGG
>CALMOO010000215.1 GCA_937871705.1 uncultured Hymenobacter sp. | reverse complement strand
GCTGTAGGTAGGGCTGGCTCCACATGCCGCTCGGCGTCACATACAGATTTTGCCGAAAGTAGTCGGCGATGGGCCGCTGCAGGGTAGCCACCCGCGCAAGGGAATTCAGCCGCTCTAGGTAAAAGAGCACGACCTCGCCCCAATGGCCCAAGATGATTTGCAGGGTAGGATACTTATCGAAAACGCTGGCCAGCAACAAGCGCACGAACTGAATACCAGCCTCGTAGTGCCAGCCCAGCCCGAACGCCGCAAAAGCGGTATCAACTGCGTCGCCAAAGCCGGAGTAGTAGACATCGCGCACGGCGCGCTGCGGAATCTGCGGATGGATAAACAAGGGAACTCCCAGCGTGGCCGCCTTTTCAAACAGGGGCCAGAAGTCGGGATGGTCCAGGTTTTTAGCGCGGGTGCGCCCGCAGAGCATCGCCCCCACCAGCCCCAGCTCAGTGACACTGCGCGCTAGCTCGGGCGCCACGTGGGCCGGAGATGCGGTGGGCAAGGTGGCAAAGCCTTGAAAGCGGGTAGGATGCTGGGCAACGGTAGCGGCCACTAAGTCGTTGGTTTGCCGGGCCAGTACCACGCTTGGCGCCGGGTCCAGGTTGTGCAAGGCGGGCGTGGTCACCGACAGCACCTGCACGTCCACGCCGCTTTCGTCCATCAGAGCTAGCCGCTGCGGGCCCAGGTCGTCGAGCCGGGCCTCTAGCTCGCCGCGGTCAAACCCGGCCGTGCCCTCCTGTCCAATTGCAGAAGCCGCCCAAGCAGCCCGAATAGCGGGGGTCAGGAAATGTTCCTCAATCGCAATCAGCTTCGTCATAATTCAGTTGTTTTTCAGCCCGCTATCGAGGCAGGAAATACGCATGAGCTTACGTTTGGTTAGCGCGAGCATTGAGTTAAGGCAAGGGGTTTTAAGGCCGGCGAACAGCTAATGCGGCTAGTAGGAGCACGACGGTCAGAGCAGAACTGGTTTATTTCTTGAAACCTATCTGAGGCACATCCTCATGCGTAGGGGGTAGGGAATCAGTCGGCGGCCGCCTCGGGCGGGCGCACGCGGTGGTAAATGAGGCGCATGCCGGTGGGCAGCACCAGCAGCAGCAGCGGCAGCGCCACCACAAAGCCCCCAATGACAGCCACGGCCAGCGGCTGCTGCATTTGGGCGCCCAGCCCGATGCCCAGCGCCAGCGGCGTGAGCGCCAGTATGGCCCCGATGGCCGTCATCAGCTTGGGCCGGATGCGCAGGCCGATGGCGTAGCGAATGGCCAGGTCCACGTCGCCTGTTGCACGCAGCGAGTCGTAGAACTGGTGCACCGTGAAGATGGCGTTTTCGGCAATAATGCCCACTATCATGATAATGCCGGTGTAGCTGCTCACATTCAGCGGGATACCCGCGAAGAATAGCCCCAGCAGGCAACCCGAAATGCCCATCACAGAAATAAAGAGCACCAGCAGCGACATCAGCCACTCGCGAAACAGGAACAGCAGCACCGTAAATACCAGCAGCGAAGCCGTGAGCAGTATCAGTTCCAGCTCCCGGAACGAGGCCTGCTGCTCGGCATACGCCCCGCCGTACACGATGGTGTAGCCGGGGGGTAGGGCCACTTGCTGACCCACTTGCTGGCGTATTTCCTGAATGGCCGAGCCCAGGTCGCGGCCATCGAGGCGGGCCGTGACGGCGGCCACCGACTTCAGGTCTTCGCGGCGCAGCTCCACATCGCCGGGCTCCACGTCGATGCTGGCGAAAAACGACAGCGGCCGGGTGCTGCCAGTGGCCAGGAAAATAACCTGCCGCCGCAGTTGCTCCAGGCTATTATGGCCAAAATCGACGAAGCGCAGCAGCACCGAGCGCAGCTGCTCGCCGTCTTGTATTTGCCCCACCTGGATGCCGCCCAGCGAGGCCGCCTGCGCCGGCGACACGCTGGCCTGGGTGGCGCTAGTGCCGAGCGCCTGCCCGCCCACGAGGTCGCTGAGCTGAGTCTGAAAATCGAGCGGCGTGAGGCCGTAGCGCGCCAGCTTCACCGCATCGGGCCGAAACACGATGCTCGGGCCGGCCGCTACGAGGCCATCATTAACGTCGGCCACGCCGGTTATTTTTTCCAGCACCTGCCCGGTTTGCGCCGACAGCTTTTCGAGCGTTGCCTGGTCGTCACCAAAAATCTTGACTTCTATGGGCTTCGACGTGCTCATTAAGTCGCCGAGCAGGTCGGCGATGCGCTGGCCAAAATCGACGGTGAGCGCTGGCTGGGTAGCCTCGATGCGTTGGCGCAGCTGGGCAATTACGGCGGGGGTAGGGAGCTTGTGGTCGCGCTTGAGCTGGATGGAATAGTCGCCGTAGTTGGGCGGCCGCGTATCAAACGCCAGCCCGATGCCCGTGCGCCGCGAATAGCTCTCGATTTCGGGGTGGGCGATGATAATTTTCTCCACCTGGCGCAGCATGCGGTCGGTTTCCGCCTGCGAAGTGCCGGGCGGGGCGTGATAGTCGAGCACGATGGTGCCCTCGTCA
>CALMOO010000214.1 GCA_937871705.1 uncultured Hymenobacter sp. | reverse complement strand
GGTGCGCGTGTCCACCGAAGCTGGTGGGTCGCGCGCGCCGCCGTGGCCGACGTGTACGCGCAGATTGAAAAAGACTTAAGCGAGGCTGAAACGGTGCTGCCCGTCACGGCGCCCACGCTGGGCCGGGCTACGCAAGGCGCCGCCAAAGGTCTGCTAGCCAAGGTGTATCTGACGGAGAACAAGTACGCCGCTGCCGCCACCAAAGCCCAGGAAGTAGTAGCGCTGGGCAAGTATTCGCTCAACGCTGATTTTGCGGCGAATTTTGACCCTACTAAGGAGAACGGGCCGGAGTCGCTGTTCGAGGTGCAGTACGTGTACGACCCGAATAACAACGGCTTTGGCGGCGACGCGGTGTGCAACTTTCGCAGCGACTTTATGGCGCCGCGCAGCTCCAACATCACGCCCGGTGGCGGCTTTGGCTGGAACCAGCCCACGGCCGAATTCGTGCGCCAGTTTGAGCCCGGCGACAAGCGCCGGCCCGCGACCGTGTATGTGCCCGGCGATGTGCAGGGCAGCTTCACGTATTCGGCCAACTTCTCCATCACGGGCTTCAATACCCGCAAGTTTGTGGTGCCTACCAGCAGCGGGGCCCAGACTTCGTTTGCCGACGACCCGCTTAACACCGTGGTGCTGCGCTACGCCGACGTGCTGCTCATCTTGGCCGAAGCCCTGAACGAGCAAGGCCAAAGCAGCGCCGCCCTACCCCCCCTTAACCAGGTGAGGGCCCGGGCGGGCTTGCCGGCCCTCAGCAGCACCAGCCAGGCGACGCTGCGCGATGCCATCATCAAGGAGCGCCGGCTGGAACTGGCCTTTGAGAACGGCGAGCGGTGGTTTGACTTGGTGCGGACCAAGGACAACAACGGGCAGGTGCGGGCGCTGTCGTTTCTGAAGTCGCTGGGCACGCCGAATGACGAGTACGGGGTAGGGCGTGGTAACATCAGCGAGAAATTCCTGCTCATGCCCATTCCGCAGAACGAGCGCGATGCCAACCCCGCCATCGACCAAAACCCTGGCTACTAACTAATGGCACAACTAATTTCTTACTTCGTAGGACTGGCGCTGGTGGGCGGTGAGCTGCTGGGCGGCCCCACCGCGGCCCAAACGGCAGCCCAGCCGGCGCTGCGCCGCCTCGACACCGACCGCGCCGCCTACCCCCCCCGCACGGCCGTGCACCTGACGGCGCAGCTGGCGCGGGCCCAGCCAGGCCGGCAACTGGCCATCACCTATTATCACCTGGGCCAGCCCATTGGACACCAAACCGTATTAGCTTCGGGTACCACTGCGCGCTGGACCTGGCAGCCCCCAGCCGACGACTACCAGGGCTACCTGGTGCAGGTGAGCAGCCCCGGCCAAGTGCCCGTGACGACGGCCGTGGATGTGTCGAGCGACTGGCGGCAGTTTCCGCGCTATGGGTTTTTGTCGAAATTCGGCGAGCTTTCGGGGGCTGAGATGGACGGCGTGATGCAGCAGCTCACGCGCTACCACCTCAACGGCTTGCAGTTCTACGACTGGGGCGACAAGCACCACCAGTCGCTGGCCGGCACGCCCGCGGCGCCCGCTGCCGAGTGGCGCGACCTCGCCAACCGCCCCACCTACCTGTCCACCGTAGCCGGCTACATCGACCGCGCGCACCGGGTGGGTATGAAAGCCATGTTTTATAACCTGCTCTACGGCGCCTACCCCAATACTGCCGCCGAGGGCGTGCGCCCCGAGTGGGGCCTGTACCGCGACAGCCTCCACCTGAAGCGCTATGCGTTTGAGGGTTTTCCGGCCACCTGGGAAGTGCACGGCCTCGATATGCAAGACCCCGGCAACCCCGGCTGGCAAGCCTACTTACTAGCCCAAACCGACAAAGTGTACGCGGCCAAAGGGCTGAATTTTGACGGCTGGCACGTCGACCAGGTCGGCGACCCCGGCCCGCTCTACACCTACGCCGGGCAGCGCACCGACCCCTCGCTTGCCTTCGGCACGTTCCTGAAAGCGGCTAAGCAGGCGCAGCCTACCCGCCCCATCGTGATGAACGCCGTGAACCGGTGGGGCGAAGCCCAAATTGCGCAGGCAAACACAGAGTTTATGTACTCCGAGCTGTGGACTGGCAATGAAGAGTATGCTAGTCTTGCGGAAGCTATCCGTGGCAACGAGGCGCTGGCGCCCGGCAAGCGCGCGGTGCTGGCTGCCTACATCAACCGTGACCGGGCCAAGGTGGCGGGCTTTTTCAACCCGGCCAGTGTGCTGCTGGCCGATGCAGTGATTTTCGCCTTCGGCGGCGCACACATCGAGCTAGGCGAGCATTTGCTTGATACCGAATACTTTCCGGACGACCACTTGCAGATGACCCCAGCCCTGCAAGCGCAGCTGCAAGCCTACTATGACTTTGTCGTCGCCTACGAGAGCTTATTGCGCGGCTCCAACCGCACCTTCCTTCGCGACAGCGCCGCAACCCTGGCAGGCGATGCCAACCTGGCGGCCTGGCCGCCGCAGCGGGGCCGCGTCGCGGTAGTGCGCAGCCAGGCCCAGGGGCGGCAGGTGGTGCACCTGCTCAACTTCACCAACGCTAAAACCCTGGAATGGCGCGATAACCAGGCGCAGCAGCCGGTACCCACCCTGCGCCAAAATCTGCGCGTGCAGCTGCCGGTAGCCACCACTATCCAGCGGGTGTGGGTCGCCTCCCCCGATTTTCAGCAGGGAGTGCCGCAGCCGCTGCCGTTTACCCAGGCGGCCGGCCAGCTCACCGTGACGGTGCCCCGGCTGCGCTACTGGGACATGCTGGTGCTGGAGTGAAGGTAGAATACGTGCTACGGCACTACCTGCCTACGGGGCTGGCAGCTACTCAACTGCGCGTTTTTGGGCTGAATTAGGTAGCCGTCACTTGCAACTTTTGCGCGCCTACGGGGCTCTGCTATGCACAGCTACCCACCTGTTATCCCGCTGCTATGAAACGGCTACCTCTACTCTCGGCTTTTGGCCTATTACTAGCCCTGGGCTGCGCCCGCGAACAACCTGCGCCCGCTGCGGATGGCACTCCCGCCGCCGGGCTTCACGGCCAGGTTACTTATGGCCAGGGAGACTGCATGCCCGTCATCAACGAGGCGCTTCGCTCGTACCAGCTCTACACCGGCGAGCTGTATTTTATTCGCAAAGCGGAGCTAGACCAGCTGGGGACGGGCAGCCTAGACCAACTCAAGGGGGCCAGCCTGCACTATCCCGTGCTGAATGGTCAGCTGGCCGTGAACCCGCCCGCCGATACCTACGTGGTGATGCCCGCCAACCTCTACCTGTACACGTCCGCTAATACCGTGCGCCTTACCTCCGGGCAGGGCGTGCAGCAAAATTTTAAGTTCTGGAAATGCCTGGTGTACTAAAAAGCTGCCGCCTCAGCACAACCTCAGCCGCTACGGCTACCGCAAGGCCTTACCCGCCTTCTGTAAATTAAATACGCCAGGAGAAAACCAGGGGGCCTTCCCAACGACGCCTCACCCGCTACGGAGGGGGTAGGGCCAACATGGCGCGGGCCGCGGCCTGCCCACTCACCAGCGCGGCCTCGACGGTGCCGGACGCGGCCCCCTCATAGGCGCCCTCTCCCGCAAAAAACAGCGTACCAGCCACGGGGGTGGCCAGCGCGGCGCGGGCCGCCGGTGCCCCCACGGTGGCGTACGAATACGCGCCGTACACGTGCGGCTCGGTGCCCCAGTTGCGCACGTAGCTGGCGCGCAGCTGCGCCTGCAAGTCAGCGACCGGGGTAGACAGCAGGGTAGCCAATGACTCCAGGGCTAGCTGCAAAATAGTGGCGTCTGAGGCTGTGAGCCGCCGCGCCGCCGCGGGCCCGGCCAGCCAGCCCGTTAGCAGCGGGCGCGGGTCGGGCAGCTGGCTCCACCAAGTAGGCACCGGCTCCTCGGAGAGCAGAAACTCCAGCTCCGGCAGCCGCTCGTGCCAAAAAGCCGCCCGAAATTCCAGCACAATCTTGATAACTGCCCCAAACCCGAGTTGGCTTGCGGCCGCCCGATGTGCGGTCAGCTCGGGCACAAAGCTGAGGTGGCCGGGCTGCCCCGCCTCGCGCTGCCACACGCCCAGCGACACCGTGCACAGCACCTGGCGAGCGTGGTAAGTGGCGCCGGCCGTGGTTAGCACCTCGGCCCGGCCGGGCTGCCAGCGTATTTGCTGCACGGGCGCGGCCAGGTGCAGCGTAGCCCCCGCAAGCTGGGCTTGGTCGGCCAGCCAGTGCAACAGCGGGCCGTAGCCGCCCACCGGGCGCGGCGAGTCGTCGGCGCCGCCCGCTGCCCACTCGTCGCGCAGGGCCCAGGCACTGGCGCGGTGCGCATCGGCCGCGTCGTAGCCTTCGGCAAACTGCGTTGCCATGGCCCGCAGCGGTGCGTGCGCCGCCCCCGGAAACTCCTGGGTCAGAAAGTCGGCCAGGGGTAGGTCTTGCGCCAGCGCTTCAAGCCGGGCGAGCAGCTGCGGCAAGTGCGTAAAAAAGCTGGCTTCGTCCTCGTTCTGCACCTGGCCGTCTTGCACCAGATAGGTTTGGCCCGCCGCGGCTTGCTGGCTTATCCCAGCTTCGGCTAGCAGGCCCTCGGTGAGGGGCACCGCCCCGTGCAGAAACTCGGCGCCCGCCTCAATAGCCCGCGTAAAGCCCGCAGGCATGAGCGTATGCACGCGCCCGCCGAGGCGGTCCTGGGCCTCGACCAGCAGCACCTGCCGGCCAGCCGCCGCAAGCGCCCGCGCCGCGAAAAGCCCCGCCACGCCGGCGCCAATGATGAGTACTTCGGTGTGGTAAGTAGGGGGGGTAGCGTTCATGGAAGTCATTACGCAAAGGAAACGCACATAGCAGGGTAAAAGCCGGCCATGTGCGTTTCCAGTGCCCGGTCTGCTACAGCGCCTACGCCACAAGACGCCTTTTCCGCGCCGCTCTATGGCCTGGCCGCGGCGGTAAGCGCGCCCGGCGTTGTGGCCAAATGGTGCCTTGGGCGGCGACTGGCTGACGTCGCAAGTTTCTGATGCTGCGCTAAGTAGCCGCTTGCCGGAAGGCCGCGGGGGTAAGGCCGGTTTTGCTTTTGAAAAGCCGGTTGAAATACTGCGGGTACTCAAAGCCAAGCCGAAACGCCGCCTCGTTGATGGAAAGCGAAGTAGTGAGCAGCAGGCGTTTGGCTTTCTCAATCAGCGCCTGGTGAATGTGCTGCTGCGTATTCTGGCCCGTGAGGGTGCGCAGCATGTCGCTCAGGTAAGCCGGGGAGAGGTGCAGCGCGTCGGCGAAGTATTGCACTGTAGGCAGGGGTAGGGCGTCGGCCTGGGCAAAGTAGTCGGTTAGTAGCGCCTCAAACCGACTTAGCTGGTCGTGCTCGGCAGCGCGGCGGGTCAGGAACTGGCGGTGATAGAAGCGGTTGGCGTAGCTGAGCAGCTGCTCTAGCTGCGACACCAGCACGTCCTGGCTGAAGGCATCGATGGGCCGCTCGTACTCGCCCCGAATGGTAGCCATGAGGCCCTCGAGCAGCGCTTCCTCC
>CALMOO010000213.1 GCA_937871705.1 uncultured Hymenobacter sp. | reverse complement strand
CTGCTGGTGCTGGCGGTAGCCCGGCCCCAGCGCCCCAGCGAGCACCTCACCCAGACGGGCCGCGGCATCGACATCGTGCTGGCCATCGACGTGTCGGGCAGCATGGAGATTGAAGACTTGCAGCCTACCCGCCTCGAAGCGGCCAAGCGCCTGGCGCGCAGCTTTGCACAGCAGCGGGGCGGCGACCGCCTAGGGCTTATTGCGTTTGCCGGGCAGGCTTATTCGCTGGTGCCCCTCACCACCGACTACGACCTGCTGCTCGACAACCTGAGCAGCTTGCGCCCCGGCCTTATCGAGGATGATGGCACGGCCATTGGCACGGCGCTGGGCGTGGTCATCAACCGCCTGCGCGAGTCGACGGCGCGCTCTAAGGTCTGCCTGCTGCTTTCGGATGGGGAGAATACGGCTGGTAGTCTCGACCCGTTGCTCGCCGCGCAGTTGGCGCATGCTTACGGTATTCGACTCTATACCATTGGGCTGGGCCGCGATGGCTTCGTACCCTACGGCCGCGACTCGGTGAGCGGCAAGCCCCGCTATGTGCAAACCCGCCTCGACGAAACCAGTATGCACCAGCTGGCGCAGGCGGCCGATGGCCGCTTTTTTCGGGCTACCGATAATGAAGCGCTACAACAGGTATTCAACGAAATTAATAAGCTGGAGAAATCGGACATCCGAACCCAGCGCTACCGTAGCGTCGAAGATTTTTATCGCCCGTACCTGGGCTGGGGATTGGTGCTGTGGCTGTTGTGGCTGGGGCTGAAAGCACATTTATGAGCAACGTGCTAGAAGACTGATTTTACCAATAAATTGCCTAACAACCCTTAAATGAGCATTGCTGAAAACATCGCGGCTATCGAGCAAACGTTGCACGGCACGGCGGCCCGCCTGGTTGTTGTAACCAAAACTCACCCCGTTGAGCGGCTGCGCGAAGCGTATGTGGCCGGAGCACGACTATTTGGCGAGAACCGCGTGCAGGAGATGGCCGCCAAGCAGCCCGAGCTGCCCGCCGATGTGGAGTGGCACCAGATTGGGCAGTTGCAAACCAACAAAGTGAAGTACTTGGCCGCCTTCGTGCATACGGTGCAGAGCGTAGATAGCCTGCGGCTGCTGTTAGAATTGGACAAACAAGCTGCCCGGCACCAGCGCACCATCAACGGGCTGCTGCAATTTCACATTGCGCAGGAAGAAACGAAGACTGGTCTTAACCTAGATGAAGCCGAGGCCATTTTGCAGTCAGCTGATTATCAGCGGATGCAGCACGTTCGCCTGACCGGCGTAATGGGCATCGCTACGCACTCGCCGGATGAGACACTCGTGCGCGCTGAGTTTCAGCAGCTACGGCATTATTTTGACAAGTTGAAGCGTACTTACTTCGCGCAAGATGAAAGCTTTCGCGAAATTTCAATGGGTATGAGTGCCGATTATCAACTCGCTGTGGCCGAAGGCAGCACGCTTGTTCGGGTGGGCAGTGCCATTTTTGGCAGTCGCTCGTAGCTTCATTCTCAACTGCTTTTTTAATTTTTGGGCAGCCGCCGTCTCCCCTTCTTGGAACACCACATTACCGTTGCCCGCACGGCCCGCTATCAACAGCTCGGCGAAATCTCGGCCGCTACGCGCCAGCTTTGGCTGGTAGCCCACGGCTACGGGCAATTAGCCGAGTATTTTATTCGGCATTTTGCGCCCTTGCACGCCGCCGACCGCGCGGGCACGGTAGTGGTAGCGCCCGAAGCGCTTTCCCGCTTTTACCTGAGCGGAACAGGTGGCCGCATCGGAGCCTCGTGGATGACTCGCGCCGACCGCCTGGCCGAGATTGACGACCAGGCTAACTACCTCACGCAACTGCTAGACGAACTGCTCGGCGGCTGCCCACCCGATGTGCAGGTTACCGTGTTGGGCTTCTCGCAGGGCACAGCCACCGTGAGCCGGTGGCTAGCCCGCGGTGGCGCACGCTGGCGGCCTCAGCAACTGGTGCTGTGGGCCGGCGATTTTCCGACTGATATTGATACTGCCACTGCCCAAGCACTTCTTAATCAGTTGCCTGTAGCTATAGTCGGCGGCGACCAGGATGCGTACGTGGGCCCTGCCAAACTGCACCAGCAAGCCGACCTACTGCGCCAAAACGGCGCTCATGTCACGACGCTAACCTTCGCCGGTGGGCACAGCTTGGATGGCAGCTTGCTGCGGCAACTGCACGCTACCCCCCTTGCGTAGCTGAAGCTAAGCTTGGCGCCGCACCGTAGCAGCGGCGGCCTGCGCCGTTGGAAAGATGACTACTTCCGCAATTTGCACGTGCGGCGGTCGGGTTACCATAAATTGAATCAGGTCGGCAATATCTTCGGGGCGAAGTGGCTCTACGCCTTGGTACACGCTGGCGGCCCGCGCCTCATCACCTTTAAAGCGCACTTCTGAAAATTCAGTTTCGACCATGCCGGGCGCTACTTCAGCTACCCGAATGCCCCGGGGCAGCAAGTCGATGCGCATGCTGCGGGTCAGCATCGCCACGGCCGCCTTCGAGGCGCAATACACATTGCCGTTGGCATACGCCTCGTACCCCGCTATAGAGCCCAGGTTCACGATAAAGCCGCCTTCGCCCATGCGCGGCAGCACGGCGCGGCTCACGTAGAGCAGGCCTTTTACGTTGCCATCAAGCATGGCGTCCCAGTCGGCCACGTCGCCATCCTGAATCGGCGCTAGGCCGTGGGCATTACCCGCGTTATTGATGAGCACGTCGATATGCTGAAAGGCGGCCGGCAACCCGGCCGCAGCGGCTTCTACGGCCGCACGGTCGCGCACGTCAAAGGTGAGCACGTGGACGGAGGTAGGCGCCAGTTCCTGGGCCAGTTCGTCGAGTCGCTCGCGCCGCCGCCCAGTTACAACTAATTGGTAGCCTGCTTTTGCCAAAGCTACTGCCGTAGCCCGCCCAATACCCGAGGAAGCACCCGTGATGAAAGCTGTCTTATTCATTTAATACTTATCCGTTTAGCAAACATTTGACACAAGCTTTTCGGAGTAGATAAAGCCTATTACGTAATAACTGATACTCATCAAATGAGGTCATTCAATATTTAAGTAAAGCGTCACCGAGTTGGTGCGCAGGCTCTGTAAGCTGTTGCTATACGTGTTATTACGCGGGTCCAGTATATTGCGCAAGCCGTGTGAAAAGCGTAGCTCAGGGCCAAATTTGAAGTAGGGGTAGAATAAATCCAGCCCTACCCCATACTCCAGCAGTAAGTCGCTGCCGGTCACATTTAGCTGGTTGATGGCCGGCGTATTTTGCCGCTGCGTCACCGTAAAGCTGGGCTTGAGGCCGGCAATCATATAGACGCGGGTGTTGCGGCGGCGGTCAGACTGGTACTTGAGCAGCAGCGGCAGTTCTAGCTGGGTTGTCGAAACCTCTTGGGTACGAATAGTATCGGGCATGCCTGCGCCGTGCCCCGTAAACTCGACGCGGCGCGTTTCGAAGCGCAGGCCCGGTGCAAAGCGCAGGTGGAACGGGGTGCTAGGGTCGCCGAGCCGGATGTCGCCGATAAAGCCCAGCGCCAAACCAGGACTGATAATGGAATTAGCCGTAATGCCGCGTCCTTGCTGGTTGGCCAGTAAATAGTTACTGGACTGCTCGATGATAAACCGCGAAAAAGTTGGCGCTACGTAAATACCCGGCCGAAAAAACCGCTGGTTATAGTTCGACAGGTTTTCGACAGTAATGCCTTTGATGCGGCCTTTGCGGGTACGGTCGATGGCATCACTGCGCTTGCGCTGGGCCAGCGCCGGCCCGGCCACCAGCAGCAAACCCAGTAGAAACAGCAGGCTCCAGGAGCGCCTACCCCCTATTTGCGGGCCGTGTAGATGGAGCTGATACCGAACGTAAGGGGTTGCCATGCGGGAGAAGTAAAGCCGACGCGACGCAGAATGGCCACAAAGTCGGCACCATCGGGAAATGCTTGCACCGATTCGGGCAAGTAGGTGTATGCTGACTGGTCTTTGGAAATGACTTTACCAAACACTGGCAGCACCCGGCTGAAATAAAAATTATAGGCCTGCTTGAGCGGAAACGCGGTGGGCTTGCTGAATTCCAGAATAACGAGCTGGCCACCAGGCCGCAACACGCGGCGCATTTCGGCGAGGCCACGCTCCAAGTGCGCAAAGTTGCGCACGCCAAACGAAGCCGTTACCGCATCAAACGAGTCATCTCCAAACGGCAGGTCTTCCGAGTCGGCAAGTTGCAGTTGAATGCGGTGGCTAAGCTTCTTGGCTTCCAGCTTCTGACGACCCACTTCCAGCATACCCGCCGAAATATCGACGCCCGTGACGTGCCCATCTGGCGCGGCCGCCCGCAGCGTTTCAATGGCAAAATCGGCCGTGCCGGTGGCAATATCCAGAATACGG
>CALMOO010000212.1:3778-19210 GCA_937871705.1 uncultured Hymenobacter sp. | reverse complement strand
CACCACTACCAAGTCGACGAGCGGCGCGGCTACTTCGGTAGCCTCGACCAGCGCGCGCACGGCGGGGGTAGTCTCATCCCAGGCTAAAACCAGGACGGCAACGGGGGCGGCAGCAGAAGGCGAACTCATGAACGACACAGATGAGCGTGCGAATAACGGTGTTGCAAGCTGCAAATCGGCGGGTAGCAGCTGCGCCGCCAAAACCTTAGCTCTTGGGGCCGCGTTTTCACGGAGCCTGGTTGCTTAGTGACGACCTTAAAAGGTATCTTTCGAACCTAAATCTCGGTATTTACCGGCTTTGGCCGGTATTTTTTTGCTGCTCTGCTTTTATCTACGCGCCTTCTATTCTTATGGCTAATTCGTCCGTTCAGGAAAATAATTATATGCTGAATGACCTGGTGGCGCAAGGCCGCCAGGAGCAAGTGCCCGGCCCCATTCAGCAGGCCGAGCAAACCGACGACCACCTCTTCACCTTCACCACCGAAAATGGTACCCGGCTGCGGCTACACGTGCTGTCGGACAAGATTCTGCGCTTCCGCTACCTCACGCCGGGCTCGCCGGCCGAGCCCGATTTTAGCTATGCCGTGCCTGGCCAGGCCGACCAGCACCCGACGCGGCCGGCCGTGCCTACCTTCTTGGAATTCAAGGAGAAAGCTGACCATTACCGCCTCACCACGGCCCGTCTCATTTGCATAGTTTGGAAGGATTCGCTGCGCACCCGTGTGCTCGACCGTTCGGGCACCATCCTGGCGGCCGACGACAAGGGCTTTCACTGGCACCACAACGACGACACCGGCAACGACATCGTGAAAATGAGCCAGCAGGTGCCCAGCGGCGTGTGCTACTATGGCCTCGGCGACAAGCCCGCCAACATGAACCTGCGCGGCCAGCGCTTCTGCAACTGGGGCTCCGATACCTACGGCTACGTCAAGGGCTCGGACCCGCTGTATAAGAATATTCCTTTTTACCACGTACTGCACCAGCGCATCGCGCACGGCATTTTCTTCGATAACACCTTTAAGTCGTTTTTCGACTTTGCGGCCGAGCGGGCCGACGTCACCAGCTTTTGGGCCGAGGGGGGCGAAATGAACTACTACTTTATTTATGGCCCCAGCCTGCTCGAAGTCAGTGCCGAATATACCCGCCTCACGTGCCCGGCGCCCCTACCCCCCCTCTGGACGCTAGGCTACCACCAATGCAAGTGGAGCTACTTTCCAGAGAGCAACGTGCAGGAAATTGCCCAGGGCCTGCGCGAGCGCCAGATTCCGTGCGATGCGATTTACCTCGACATCGACTACATGGATGGCTACCGCTGCTTTACGTGGCACCCGCAGCACTTTCCCGAGCCCAAGCGCATGGTGCAGGAGCTGGCCCAGAATGGCTTTAAGCTGGTGGTTATCATCGACCCCGGCATCAAAATCGACCCCGAGTATTCTGTTTATCAGGAAGCACTGGCCAACGACTACTTCTGCCGCCGTGCCGATGGCCCGCTGATGCGCGGCTCGGTGTGGCCCGGCCAGTGCAACTTTCCCGACTACACCCGCCCCGAAGTGCGCGAGTGGTGGGCCGGCTTGTTCGAGGGCTTGATTAAGGACGTGGGCGTGAAGGGCGTGTGGAATGACATGAACGAGCCCGCCGTGTTTGAGAAAGGCACTTTCCCCGACGATGTGCGCTTCGGCTACGACGGCCAGCCCGCCTCGCACAAGAAGGCGCACAACATTTACGGCATGCAGATGGCCCGCGCCACCAACGAGGGGGTAGCGCGCTTTAGCTACCCCGACCGGCCGTTCACCATCACGCGCAGCACCTACGCGGGCGGCCAGCGCTACTCCTCGGGCTGGACTGGCGACAACATCGCCAGCTGGGACCACTTGTGGCTGGCTAATATTCAGTGCCAACGTTTGAGCATCAGCGGCTTTAGCTTTATCGGTTCCGATATTGGCGGCTTTATCGACACGCCCGACGGCGAGCTGTATGCCCGCTGGATTGCGCTCGGCGCCTTTCACCCATTCTTCCGCACGCACAGCTCGGGCGACCACGGCGACCAGGAGCCCTGGAGCTTCGGCGAGCCGTATACGAGCCTGGCGCGGTCTTTTATCGAACTGCGCTATCAGCTGCTGCCCTACATGTACAGCACGTTTTGGCAGTACAGCACGCAGGGCACGCCCATGCTGCGTCCGCTCACCTTCCTTGACCAGAACGACCCCGAAACCTACCTGCGCATGGCTGAGTTCTCGCTCGGCGATAACCTGCTGGTGTGCCCCATTACGCAGGCCGGTGCCGATGGCCGCTGGATGTATTTGCCTAAAGGCCAGTGGTACTACTACTGGAATGACGAGCTTAAGGACGGCGGCGCTGAGACCTGGGCTGCTGCTGACCTCACCCGTATTCCGCTCTTCGTAAAAGCCGGTGCTGTAGTGCCCATGCAGCCCGTGATGCAGTATGTGGGCGAAAAAACAGTGGAGGAGCTAACCTTGCACGTCTATTACAAAAACGGCACCGCCGAAAGCGTGCTCTACGATGACGGCGGCGAGGGCTACGCTTACAAAGAAGGCCAGCAAACCACGCGCCGCTTCACTGTGGCGGGCGATGCCGCGTCGCTCACGCTCACGCAGCATACCGAAGGTGCCTACCAGCCCAGCTACGCCACTTACCAGGTGGTGCTGCACGGCCTGCCTACCCCCCCGCAAACTGCCGAAGCCGATAGGGAGTCGCTGGCGCTTGGCACCTACGCCGCCACCGAAACCACTGTGGCTGCACCAGCCGTAGTGGTAGGGGTAGGGTTTGAGGAGGTGAAGATTAAGCTGGAAAAAACCCGGCCAGAAGCCTTGGAAAAAGCGTAAGCTCTAAGGTAGCAGTAGCTAAAAAAGCGTCACGGTGCACACCGTGACGCTTTTTTAGCTACTGCTATGGCTGCCTACTGGCCTGCTACGGCTAGCTGGCCGGCTTCAGCCACGGCGTGGTCATCTTCTACGGTGCTACCCGATACGCCGATGGCGCCGATTACTTTGCCGTTGCCATCCTTAATGGGAATGCCGCCGGGAAAAGTAATGAGGCCGCCATTAGAAACCTCAATGTTAAAAAGCGGACCGCCCGGCTGCGAAGCTTTGCCAAGGTCGCCGGTCGGCATATCGAAGAAGCGAGCCGTTTTGGCTTTCTTGATGGAAATGTCGAGCGAGCCGAGCCAGGCATCGTCCATGCGGGCAAAGGCGGTGAGGTTGGCACCGGCATCTACCACGGCAATATTCATTTTAACGCCCATCTCAAGGGCTTTCTGGTGGGCGGCTTGCACGGCCTTTTGGGCCTGCTCTAGGGTAATCGACATGGAGTGGGGGGTAGGGAGAAACAGTTCATTGCGATAACTGCCTTAGTCCCGTTTTGGTTAGGTCTACGGCCCGCAATACAGCGCTGCTCACCTCTTTATTTCGCGAAGCAGGCCGGAAATGAAACTATGGGTGGCGCGTGGCTGCTTCGGCTTCCTACCCCTTGGCGCTGCCACTAACGCCCATTTTCTTTAGCTGGTAGCAGTAGCCTTCCGCACTCTCCGCTCGTAAAGCTACCCGTCGGAAGAAGCAGACTTACCTCCTGCTTCGCGGCAATTCGAAAACCTTCTTTCCCTATTTCGTGTCCGACGAACCCCAATCCAAGACCGCAATCGTGGCTGCGCTGGCCGCTAACCTGGGCATTTCCGCTATCAAGTTTGTAGCGGCCGGGTTCACGGGTAGCTCGGCTATGTTAGCCGAAGGCATTCATTCGCTGGTAGATACGGTGAATGAGTGGCTGTTGCTGCTAGGCTTGCACAAGAGCCAGCGCCCGGCCTCCGAGCGGCGGCCATTTGGCTACGGCCGGGAGCTGTACTTCTGGTCTTTCATGGTGGCCATTTTCATCTTTACCATCGGTGGTGGGCTCTCGCTCTACGAAGGCATCGAACACCTGCGGCACCCTACCTCCTTGCAAGACCCCACCTGGAACTACGTGGTGCTGGGCTTAGCATTTTGCTTCGATGGCGCCTCGTTCCTGGTTGCGCGCCGCACGTTCAATGCCCAACGCGGGCGCAAGTCGTTCTGGGCGGCATTCCGAGCCAGCAAGGACCCCTCGGTTTTCGTCGTGCTTTTCGAAGACGCGTCCGACCTGCTGGGCCTGCTCATTGCTTTTTTGGGCGTATTTCTCAGCCATTGGCTGCACCAGCCCGCCCTCGATGGTGTGGCTTCGGTGCTCATTGGGCTGCTGCTGCTAGTAGTAGCGGGGTTCTTGCTGCGCGAAACCAAGAGCCTGCTGCTAGGTGAGGCAGCCGAAGCAGAGCAGCTAGAGCAACTCATGGTGTTGGTACGCGCCGAAACTGCCGTTGTCGGCACCGTCGCGCCACTTTCCTCCTATCTCAGCCCGCACGAGCTGCTAGTGGTGCTGCGTGTCGAGTTTGAGGCTGAGCTGCCCAATTCCCAGCTTATCCAAACCATAGCTCGGCTTCGGGCAGCCATTCAGGCTGCTCACCCCGATGTGCAGCACCTGTTCATTGAGCCCATTATGCTGAGTGACTTGGCAGAAAGTGAGGGGGTAGGAACCTCTGAAAAAGCAAAATCAACGCAATAAAAAAGGGTGCGACAGAAGAACTGCCGCACCCTTTAAGCTTAGTTACTAATGAACCTAAGCCAGCGTGTTAGAAGTAGCCTTGGCTACCAAATACTCGCGGTTCAGAATCGCAATGTTTTCGAGTGAGATGCCCACCGGGCACTCGGCCGCGCACGAGCCAATGTTTGAGCACGCCCCAAAGCCTTCGATGTCCATTTGGGCCACCATGTTTTCGACGCGCGTTTTGGCTTCCACCTGGCCCTGGGGCAGCAGAGCCAACTGCGACACCTTAGCGCTCACAAACAGCATGGCCGAGGCGTTTTTGCAAGCCGCTACGCACGCACCGCAGGCAATACAAGTGGCCGCTTCAAAAGCACGGTCCGCAATATCCTTAGGAATTGGAATCTCGTTGCCGTCGGGAGCGCCGCCAGTATTCACGCTCACGTAGCCGCCCGCCTGGATAATACGGTCAAACGCTGAGCGGTCAACGCTCAGGTCTTTGTTAATCGGGAACGCGTTAGCGCGCCAAGGCTCAACGGTGATAGTGTCACCATCCGAGAACTTGCGCATGTGCAGCTGGCAGGTAGTGGTGCCTTTCTCGGGGCCGTGCGAACGGCCGTTGATAAACAAGTCGCATGAGCCACAAATGCCCTCACGGCAATCGTGGTCGAACGCCACGGGGTCCTGCCCTTGGTGCAGTAGGTCCTCGTTGAGCACGTCGAGCATTTCCAGACAAGACATATCAGGGGATATATCTTTTATAGGGTACTCCACAATCTGTCCCTCAGTCTGGCGGTTAGGCTGGCGCCACACGCGGAGCTTGAGGTTCATCGGTTTGGTATTGGTAGTAGCGGCGGAACCGGCCATTGTATTAGTAGCTGTTAGCTTATAGCTGTTGGCTGTTAGCTTCTTTTTTACTGATGCAGAGTTAGCAAGAAACTAACAATCACTAGCTATAAGCTAACAGCTTAGAAAAATATTACTTATAACTGCGCTGGGTGAGCTTCACGTTCTCAAACACCAACTCTTCTTTGTGGAGAACTTCAGGCTGGTTGTCTCCTGTATACTCCCAAGCCGCTACGTAAGCGTAGTGGTCGTCGTCGCGCAAAGCTTCACCTTCAGGGGTTTGGTATTCTTCGCGGAAGTGACCACCGCAGCTCTCGTTGCGGTCATAGGCGTCATCTATCATCAGCTCGCCTAGTTCTAAGAAGTCGGCTACGCGGCCAGCGCTTTCCAGCGACTGGTTCATTTCCTCACCAGTGCCCGCGATGCGGAGGTCTTGCCAGAACTCGCGGCGCAGCTTCTGAATCTCGGCTTTGGCGTGCTTCAAGCCTTCCGCGTTGCGAGCCATGCCGCAATACTCCCACATAATGTGGCCCAGCGCCTTGTGGAACTGCCCCGGCGTGCGCGTGCCCTTAATGCTCAGTAGCTGCTCAACGCGAGCCTGCACACCCGCTTTAGCTTCGGCGAAGGCGGGGTGGTCGGTCGTTACCGGCTTGGGGGGGGTAGCGGCCAACTGGTCGCCAATGGTGTACGGAATTACGAAGTAGCCATCGGCAAGTCCCTGCATCAGGGCCGACGCGCCGAGGCGGTTAGCGCCGTGGTCGGAGAAGTTGCACTCGCCCGTAGCGTAGAGGCCAGGGATAGTGGTCTGCAAGTTATAATCAACCCACAGGCCACCCATCGTGTAGTGCACCGCCGGGTAGATGCGCATCGGCAGCTCGTAAGGATTTTCGTCGGTAATCTTCTCGTACATCTCGAAAAGGTTGCCGTACTTCTGGCTTACCGCTTGGGCGCTAGTGCGTTTAATAACGTCGGCAAAGTCGAGGTATACGGCCAGGCCCGAAGCGCCTACCCCCCGTCCTTCGTCGCACATCTGCTTGGCATTGCGGGAAGCCACGTCACGGGGCACGAGGTTACCAAATGCTGGGTACTTGCGCTCCAGGAAGTAGTCGCGGTCGTCTTCCTGAATGTCCTGCACCCGGATTTCGCCTTTACGCAGGCGCTCGGCCATCTCCTTGGTTTTGGGCACCCACACGCGACCATCGTTGCGCAGCGACTCCGACATCAAAGTCAGCTTCGATTGGTAGTCGCCCGACACCGGAATGCAAGTGGGGTGAATCTGAGTAAAGCACGGGTTGGCGAAGTACGCCCCCTTTTTGTGAGCGCGCCAGGCGGCCGTCGCGTTGCAGTACTTCGCGTTGGTGCTGAGGTAGAATACGTTGCCGTAACCACCAGTAGCCAATACCACCGCGTGCGCTGCGTGGGTCTGCACTTCGCCGGTGATGAGGTTGCGCGTTACGATGCCGCGAGCCTGGCCGTCTACCGTCACCACGTCGAGCATCTCGGAGCGGGTGTAGAGCTTCACCTTGCCGTAGGCCACCTGCCGGCTCAGGGCCGAGTAGGCGCCCAACAGGAGCTGCTGTCCGGTTTGGCCGCGGGCGTAGAACGTGCGGCTCACCTGCGCACCCCCGAAAGAGCGGTTGGCCAGCAGCCCGCCGTACTCGCGAGCGAAGGGTACACCCTGGGCCACGCATTGGTCGATGATATTAACCGATACCTGCGCCAAACGGTACACGTTAGCCTCGCGAGCGCGGTAGTCGCCGCCTTTGATGGTGTCGTAGAACAAGCGGAACACCGAGTCACCGTCGTTCTGGTAGTTTTTAGCCGCGTTGATGCCGCCCTGCGCCGCGATGGAGTGCGCCCGACGCGGCGAATCGTGGTAGGTAAACGCTTTTACGTTGTAGCCTAGCTCGGCTAGCGAAGCCGCAGCAGCGGCACCTGCCAGCCCAGTGCCCACCACAATGACGTCGTACTTACGCTTGTTGGCGGGGTTGACAAGCTTGACGTTGAACTTGTGCTTGTCCCATTTCTCGGCCAGGGGGCCTTCGGGCGCTTTGGAGTTCAGAACCATATGGTGGGTAATAATAGATACTTAGTTGAAAGCGAGCGTCAAATGCTGCAACGTGAGGGACACGCCTTTAGTCAGGGCGCCTTGGTCGTTGGTAAACAAGTAGAAGTAGAGCGGCATCGCGGCGAAGCCAGCTGAAACCAGGACAGCAAAGGCGTAGCCAAAGTTCTTAATCAGGGGCATGTATTTGCGGTGGTTCAAACCCAGCGTTTGGAAGCCCGAACGGAAGCCGTGCCAGAGGTGGTAGCCGAGACTAGCCTGTGCGGCCACGTAAAGAATAACATACCAAAGCTGGTGGAACGACGTTACTACTACCTTGTAGAGGTTGTCATTGTGGTTGATGTCCGGGTCGGGGGTACCGAAGCGGGCACGCCAGAAAAAGTTGTAAAGGTGAACCAGCAGGAAAACCAGGATAATAGAACCCAGAATGCCCATGTTGCGCGACGTCCACTCCGAGTTCTGCTTGGCTTGCCACTGGTCGTAGCCGTGCGAGCGGGCGCTCTTGTTGCGCAGCGTTAGCATCAGCGACTCGTAGATGTGGAAGCCGAAGCCCAGCACCAAGCCCCACTCGATGGTGCGAATAATGGGGTTGTGACCCATAAAGTGGGAGTAGACATTAAATGCTACCCCATCGTCGTTGCGGAAGAGCTGGAGGTTGCCTACCAGGTGCACCACCAGAAATGTGCAAAGGAACAAGCCCGTCAGGGACATGATAATCTTGCGTCCAATGCTGCTAGTGAAGGTTTTTGTAAACCAATTCATAATAATTTAATCCAAAAAAGAACCTACTTAAGTCACCCAAAGGTAGGGCCGAAGGTAGTAAAGCCCAAGACGGGCGTAGAATATGCATCCTATTTAGAAAGGTTAAACATTACCTTTTTAGCTACTCCAAACCACCCTGAATCAATCTACATTTGTCTTCGTTAAGTCGCATTATCTTTAATGTAACCAAATTTCAAAAAAAAGGTTGTTTGCGCTGATAGATTGATTATTAAGAGATTCCCCACCCCTTGCTTTTATTATATGCCAATATTTTCCTCTCGCACACATAACCGCCGAAGTAGTTGGTGGCTGGTCAGCTTTTTACTGTTTGGGCTAAGCTGGCTACGCCCCGAAATGGCGCAGGCTACGCACATCCGCGCCGGCGAGATTACGGCCAAAGTGGATACGATTACGGGCAACCCAAATCACATTTACTTTACGCTAAGACTGTATCGGGACCCGACCAAAATAGAACAGCCCACTGCGACTTTCTTTTTTGGAGATGGCACTTCAACTGGGCTAGACGAAATTAAAAAGGCCAGTGAAGTTCCGGTTTCGTGCGACACAAACCTGCTAACCTTTTACTTTGACCACGTATATCCTGGGGCTGGTAAGTACACTGTCAGTTTTATAGGGGAAAACCGAGTAGCTGATGTAGTGAATCTCTTTCAATCGGTAAACCAGACTTTTTACGTCGGAACTACTTTTACTATTGACCCAGGCTTAGGACGCAACCATTCACCGGTGTTGCGAGCGCTGGCCATTGATAAGGCTGCGGCGGGTCAGGTATTCTTGCATAACCCGGCAGCCTACGACCAGGATGGCGACTCAATAGCCTACCACCTGCGCACGTGCTTACAGGTGCCTGCCGGGGTAGTTGGCACCTTCAAGCCACCGGGAGATAATGCGCCAGATACGGTTATTTGTGCTGGATTTCGCTACCCAAACGACCCTAAAATTTTAGGAAACGCTAATGCTACCCAGGTACCTTACACGGGTAATCCGAGCAGCGCGGGCAATACCGGACCCGGCACGGCTATTTTCGTGCAAGACCCGCGTACTGGCCAGATAACTTGGAATGCTCCCCTCTTAACAGGAGTATATAACATCGCCTTCGTGGTGGAAGAGTGGCGCCGCACGGCTTTCGGCAAGCGCCAAATTGGAGCCGTGACCCGCGACATGCAAATAATAGTAGTGCCGACTACCAATGTACGCCCTACCATTACAGTTCCGGCTGATATCTGCGTGGAAGCCAATACGCCTATCAATTTTCAAGTAACGGCCGTAGACGGCGCGAATGGTAGTTCGCCGGCCACCCCAGTGACGATAACTGCGGCTGGTGGGCCCCTACCCCCCGCTACCTTCACTCAAACGACCAAAGGCCCGCCGCAAGCCAGCGGTACGTTTAGCTGGACACCCGACTGCAGCTTTGTAGCAAAGGAGCCTTACATCGTGGTATTTAAGGCTCAGGATACCCCACCAGGTTCGGTAAGTTGTACGGGCAGTACGCAGCCGCTTATCGACGAAAAACCCGTGCGCATAACGGTGGTGGGCCCCCGGCCCAAGAACCTGCAAGCCGTGGCGCAGCCTGGCCAAAAAGTGCTGCTGACCTGGGACAAATACGAGTGCCAGAATGCCAGTCAGATACTAATTTTCCGGAAGGAAGGCTCTAGCAACTTTGTGCCGGGGCCATGTGATACGGGCATTCCGGCTTCGGCGGGCTACACGCAGATAAGTGGGGTAAGTGTTACTTCCAATGCCTTCGTGGATGATAATGGCGGCGCTGGCCTGGTGCGGGGCCGCACCTATTGCTACCGCATCTACGCCACCTTCCCACTACCGGCAGGGGGTAGCAGTATTGCCTCGGCCGAGGCGTGCGTGACGTTTACAGGCCGCTCGGCGCAGCTGACGAACGTGGACGTGCTGACCACAGACGTAGTGAATGGCCAGATTGCGGTGAAGTGGACGCAGCCGCGGGCCAACACTGGCAGCTTTAACGCGCCGCTGGGCTACCGCCTGAGCCGTAGCACTACCGGCTCCGCCGGGCCGTTTACGCTGGCTGTGACTAAAAATAGCTTGGCCGATACAACTTACACGGATACCGGCCTGAACACGCAGGACTTGCAGTACACCTACCAGTTGGTGTTTTTTAACGCAACTACCACTTCGCCAGGCAGCACCGAAACCACGGAAACGTCGCCGCTCGCCAGCAGCGTGCGCACCTCGGTGATACCTGATGGCAACAACAACCGGAACACTGTGAACTGGGCCTTTAACGTGCCATGGGATAATACGCAGAAGCCTAGTACTGTCTACCGGCGCACGGGCACTACGGGCACCTACGCGCCCATTGCGCAGGTAGTGCCAGGCGCTACCAGCGGCACGTACACCGACCAGGACCCCACGCTCAAGCGCGGCGAAACCTATTGCTACTATGTGCAGACGGTGGGCCAGTACGCGGGTATTCCGTACCTCAGCAACTTGCTCAACCGCAGCCAGGAACGCTGCGCGGTGCTGCTGGCCATGCCTTGCACGCCGGTGCTGACACTGCTGCCTACCAATTGCGACAGCCTGGCTGCCCTACCCTCCTTCCCAGCTGAGAACCAGCGCTACAATAACCGCTTGCGCTGGACGATTGGCAACACGCCTGCCGGCTGCAGCACCGACGCGGCTTACTACCGCATCTTCTACCGCAGCACCGCCGACGGGCCGCTGGTCCTCATCGACTCGACTACGCAGATGAGCTACGTGCACCGGCAACTGCCCAACCCCGCGGGTTGCTACGCCGTGCAGGCGGTGAGCTCTTCGGGCTTGCGCAGCGCGCAAAGCAACGTGGCGTGCCAGGATAACTGCGTATTCTTTGTGTTGCCTAACATCTTCACGCCCAATGGTGACCAGTACAATGCGGTATTCCGGCCCAAGACGGCGAGCCCGATAACGCGTACCCACATCCAGATATTCAACCGCTGGGGCCGCAAGGTGTACGAGAGCGATAAAGATCCCTACATCAATTGGGATGGCGGCGGCCCGGCTGGTGAAACCAGCCCCAACGGCAAGGTATCGGACGGTATCTACTACTACCTGGCCGAGGTAGAGTTTGCTGACTTTGCCGGTACCAAACGCACCTTCAAAGGGTGGGTTGAGGTAGCCCGCTAGGGCCCACTAGCACCCGTTAGTAAGAAAGCCGCCCTGCGAGGGGCGGCTTTCTTAGGTTAAGTTTGTCTGGTTGGCCAACGGGCCTATGTCTCATTCTAAGTTTACTTGTTTTGACCCCTACCCCCCTTTCCGCTACGAGCACCGCGTTTGTTTTCCCTGGCCAGGGTAGCCAGTTTCCGGGCATGGCCCGCGAGTTATTTGAGCAAAGCGAAGCTGCCCGTGCCTTGCTAACGCAGGCAAATGACATTCTGGGTTTCAGCCTGACGGATATCATGTTTGCCGGCACCGAGGCTGACCTGCGCCGCACCGACGTGACGCAGCCCGCCGTGTTTGTGCACTCCGTAGCGCAGTTTGTGGCCCGGCCCGAGGTGCAGCCCACCATGGTGGCCGGCCACTCGCTGGGCGAGTTTTCGGCCCTGGTAGCGGCTGGTGTGCTGGCCTTTGCCGATGCCCTGCCGCTGGTGGCGCGCCGGGCCCAGGCCATGCAGGCCGCGTGCGAAGAGCAGCCCGGCACCATGGCCGCCATCCTAGGTCTGGCCGATGAGGTAGTGGAGCGCATCTGCCAAGAAATCTCGGCCGCTGGCGACGTGGTAGTTGCTGCCAACTACAACTGCCCCGGCCAGCTGGTTATTTCCGGCTCGCTGGCGGGTGTCAACAAAGCGTGTGAGGCGCTAAAAGCCGCTGGCGCCAAGCGGGCCCTACCCCTGCCCGTGGGCGGAGCGTTTCACTCGCCGCTGATGCAGTCGGCGCAGGCCGCCCTGGCGGCAGCTATCGAGAAAACAACTTTTCTACCAGCTCATTGCCCCGTGTATCAGAACGTAGATGCGGCGCCGCATCGCGCCCCGGCCGAAATAAAAGCCAACCTTCTGGCCCAACTAACCGCACCCGTGCGCTGGACGCAAAGCATCCAGGCCATGGCCCGCGACGGTGCTACCACCTTCCTGGAGTGTGGCCCCGGCAAAGTACTGCAAGGCCTAGTGAAGAAAATCGAGCCTTCGGCTACGGCGGGCTCAGTTTAGGATAGGTAGAGGGGGTAGGAACCCTTATTTGTGAAAAGAGAGCTCAATAAAGTGGTTGCCACGCACCACTTTGTTGAGCTCTCTTTTAGACATGTTTGTCCAATAAACTGCAAGCCTTCAGCCGCAGCCTGGGTTAGCTGACTTACTACTCATTTCCTGGCTTATACAGCCACACGGGCAGCGGGTCGGGGCAGGCGGCCAGCAGCTCGGTAATAGTCTGGTGTAGCTGCGGATGCACCAGCTGTGGGGCTATTTCGGTGAGCGGCACTAGGGTAAACCGCCGGAAAGGCAGCGCCATATGCGGCACGGTGAGGGTAGGGGTAGCTATCACCTCATTGCCAAAAAGCAGAATATCAACATCGAGTGAGCGGGCGCCCCAGCGTAGCACCCGCTGGCGGCCCTGCTGCTGCTCGGCGGCGTGGCAGGCAGCCAGCAGCGCATCCGGCGCCAAGGTGGTAGCTATGGCCAGCACCTGGTTCAGAAAATCGGGCTGGTCTTCGACGCCCCAGGCTGCTGTTTCGTAGATGGCCGAGGCCTCCACAATCTCGCCCGCCGAGGCAGCTAAGTAAGCACGTGCCCGAGCTAAGCGCGCCGCCCGGTCGCCGAGGTTGCTGCCCAGCAGCAGGTAGCTTAGGGTGCTCATGGGTGCTGCCGAAAAAACTGAATAGTGCGCTCGGCCACTAGCTGGGCGAGGGGGGGTAGGGCTGCCGCTGGCCAAGGGTGGCTGCCACCAAACATATGCCCCGCGCCGGGCACAACGAACAGTTCCGCGTCGGGCTTTTGCGCGTGCAGCTGCTCGGCGGCGCTCAGCGGCACGGTTTCGTCGGGGTCGCCGTGCACGATGAGCAACGGCTGCCGCAGCTGCGGCACCAGCAGCGGCAAGTCGAGGCGCGCCCGGTTAGCGTGGTAGTCTTCGGCAATCTGATAGTACATGGGTAATTGCTGGCCAGTGCGCGAATTGGGCACGTACAGCACGCCCTCGTGCTGCCACTGGGCGAGCACTGCGGCGGGCCAGCGCGGGGCGAGGTCGGCTACGGCCGCCCAGGTAGCCAGCGCCGTGATACGCGGGTCTTCGGCGGCCTTCAGCAGCACCAGGCCGCCGCCCCGGCTGTGGCCGATGAGGTAGAGGCGGCTCAGGTCGAGCTCGGCCGCGGGGAGGGGGGTAGCCCCCGGCTGGTGCAGCGCGTCGAGCAGCTGGCCCAGGTCGTTCAGCTCGTGGCTAAAGTTGTTTTGGCCAAAAGCTTCGAGGTCTTCTAGGTCGCCGGTGCCACCTACTACCACGCCGTTGTGCGAAAGGTTGAGCTTGACAAACACAAACCCGGCTTCGGCAAAAAAGCGCGCCAGCAGCGGAAAATGCCCCCAGTCCTTAAAGCCCTTAAACCCGTGCACGAACACTACCACCGGCTTGGCTGGCGCCGGATTTTGGTTGGCTGGGTCGGTGGCCAGGTAGGTAGCATCGGCGGCAAAGGGGCGGCCGTGAGTGGGGCCAGTCAGCACGAACTCGGCGGTAGTAAGCATAGCAAAGCGATAAAAGACGCCGCAAGCTACACCTGGCGCGGTGTAGCGCTATGCCGCAGCCCGCCGTATCATTGCGCCCGCATGGCACATTCGCTCGACTCTATCCAGGCCCCCATTGCCGCCGAAATGGCTGAGTTCGAGGTGAAATTTCGGCAGTCGATGCAAACCAAAGTGCTGCTGCTCGACAAGATTATGGGCTACATCGTGCGGCGTAAGGGCAAGCAGGTGCGGCCCATGTTCGTGTTTCTGACGGCCCGCGCCAGCAGCCTCGACCCCACCGCGCCCCTGCCCGAAGCCGCTTTTCGCGGCGCGGCGCTTATCGAGCTGCTGCACACCGCCACCCTGGTGCACGACGACGTGGTGGATGAGAGCAACTACCGGCGCGGATTTTTTTCTATTAATGCCCTGTGGAAGAATAAGATAGCTGTATTGGTGGGTGACTACCTGCTCTCGCGCGGCTTGCTCTTGTCATTGGAAAACGATGACTTCGACCTGCTCAAAATCGTGAGCAACGCCGTGAAGGAGCTGAGCGAAGGCGAGTTGCTGCAAATTGAGAAAGCCCGTCGCCTCGATATTACAGAAGAGGTGTATTTCGACATTATTCGGCAAAAAACGGCTTCGCTCATTGCTTCCTGCACGGCCGTGGGCGCGGCGGCTAGCGGCGCCGACAAAGAAACCGTGGAGCGCGCCCGCCTCTTTGGCGAGAAAGTAGGCATGGCGTTTCAAATAAAAGACGACCTATTCGACTACGGCACCGCCGAAATTGGCAAGCCGGTGGGCATCGACATCAAGGAGAAAAAGATGACGCTACCCCTTATATACGCCTTGCAGCAAGCAAGTTGGCTCGATAAGCGCCGTGTCATCTACAACGTGAAGAACAACGCCGGCCACCGCGACCGGGTGCAGCAAGTTATCGACTTCGTGAAGCAGTCGGGTGGCCTCGAATACGCCGTGCGCACCATGGAGCGCTACCGCGACGAGGCGCTGACCATTCTCTACACTTTCCCCGCTTCGGCCGCTCGCAGTTCGCTGGAGGCGCTGATTAACTACACTATAGAGCGGGAAAAATAAAAATTGTCTGTCATTGCAAGCGCAGCGCAGCAATGACAAGTTTAGTTGATACCAATGACTAAACTCGGGTCGGGGCACAACTTTGCCCAATATTCCTGCTCGCTGGGCGGCGCTACGCCCGGAAAGTCGCCCCAGCGGCCTTGCATATCGGCAATAAGCTGGAAGTGCAGGTGCGGCGGCCAGTCGCCATTCTCAGGGTAGGGGCCTACGTGGGCGAAGATTTCGCCTTGCGCAAGCGACTGCCCCGGCTGCAAATTCGACAGGTCGGTGCGGGTAAGGTGGCCGTAAAGACTGTAAAAAGTAGTGCCTTCCAACTCGTGCGCCAGAATAACGGTCGGGCCGTAGTCGCCAAAGTGATGGTTGTCGGCCAGGCTGTGCACCACGGCGGGCAGGGGCGCCGCAACGGGCGTGCCAGCGGGCACCCAC
>CALMOO010000212.1:0-3768 GCA_937871705.1 uncultured Hymenobacter sp. | reverse complement strand
TTTCAAGGTAGCCGCCCAGGCCGGTTTGGGCGTGTTGCTCGGCCAGCATTTGCTGTACTACGGCGTCAAACAAGGCCGTATCGCGTAGGCGCTGGGGTAAGGCCAAGTGCGGATTAGTAGCCGTAAAATCGAGCTGCGCCGTGCCAGGACCAGCCAGCGAGAGGGTAGGGAGCACCGGGGCAAACGTGGCGCGGTGCCGGGCCAGTAGCAAGGAAAGGTCAGTCATGAGTAAACGAAGCTAGCGCCGGCCGGTTAAATCCTATTCGGGCGGATGGCGTAAACTAAGCCAGCGCCGTACCCAAAATTGTACACTACCCCACCGGTAGTATTCGCCCTAAATTTGCGTTTCTATCTAAGTTTTATTCCATGTCGTCTTACTTGACGCTGACTGTCGTCGCCCTCACTACCGAAACGCCCGATACCGTTACCATTCACCTTGAGCGGCCCGACCGGCAGCCCGTGCCCAGCAAACCCGGGCAATTTCTGACCCTGCTGGTGCCCTGCGGCCCGGCCGGTAGCCGTCCCGAGCGCCGCGCCTATTCGCTCAGCAGCACGCCCGCCGAAGCCCCACGCTTGTCCGTAACCGTGAAGCGCGTGGCGGGTGGCCTGGTAAGCAATCATTTGCTCGACACCGTGCAAGTAGGCCAGCAATACGAAGTCCTACCCCCCCTCGGCAACTTCGTGGTGCAGCCCAGCCCTAAGGCGGCGCGCTCGCTGGTGCTTATTGGGGCTGGCTCAGGCATTACGCCGCTCATGAGCATGCTCAAGGCCGTGCTGCGCGAGGAGCCGCAAAGCCACGTGCTACTCATCTACGGCAACCGCAACGAGGACACCATTATTTTTAAGCAGCAGCTCAGCGACCTCGAAGCCGGCAGCCGCGGGCGCTTGCAGGTAGAGCACGTTTATAGCCAGCCGCTGCGCCCGGCCGGCGCGCACCAGCACACGGGCCGCGTCAATCGCACCACTATTTTGCGCATTCTAGAGCAGCGCCATCAGTTCCCGGCGCCCCAGGCCGAGTACTTTATCTGCGGCCCCGAAGGGCTAATGATTGAAGCCCAAGCAGCACTCGAGCTGTTGAATGTGCCTACGAGCCGCATTCACCGCGAAAGCTTCGTGGCCGCTGCCGACGCCGCCGAAACTGGTGACGCGCACGGCGACGCCCTAGCCGGCGCCAACGACGGTCCCGTTACGGGCCGCAACGTGACCATCCAGTACGAGGGTAGTGAGTACATTTTGAACGTGCCGGCCGGCAAAACCATCCTTGATGCGGCCCTTGATGAAGACATCGACCTGCCGTACTCGTGCCAGGCCGGGCTTTGCACGGCCTGCCGCGGCAAGTGCCTGACGGGCAAAGTGCACCTCGACGAGCGCGAAGGATTATCGGATGCCGAATTGGCTAAGGGCTACGTGCTCACCTGCGTGGCTCATCCGCTCACCGCCGATGTGGTAATTGAGATTGGCTAAAAATTAATTAAATTAGCTTTCGAAATCAGCAAACTATGCGGGCCTGGATGGTTATACCAGGATACTAGCGCTACAGATAGCGGGCACTTCTGAACAGTTCTGCTTATTTTTCCGTCTGTGGCCAGTCGGCTATTCCCCCGCGAAGGAGAAATAGCTCTGGCGTGACTATTGCGCCTATCTTTCCTTGCATCGTTTGCGTACCCTGCCTCTATGCTGATTTCTGAGTTCGATACGTCTGCCTTATCGCTGGCAACTGATACGGCGCGGCCGCCGCGCCACTACTTACCCGAGGAGTTTTCTGTAACGGATTGGGCTGCCCTTGAGCCGTTCTTTCAGGAGCTGCAAAACCGTCCGCTGCCCGATGCCGAAGCCCTGGAGCAGTGGATGCTCGACCGCTCGGAGCTGGAAGCCATGCTGAGTGAAGACCTGGCATGGCGCTACATCCGCATGACCTGCGACACGCAGGACGAGAGCCGCGCCGAGTCGTTCCAGTTTTTTGTACAAGAAATTGAGCCTCAGGTGGCGCCCTTTGACCACGGCTTAAATGAAAAGCTGCTGGCTGCGCCCAGCCTCGGCGAACTGGATGAGGAGCGCTACGGCGTGTTTCTGCGCTCAGTGCGCCGGGCGTCGGAAATCTATCGCGAGGAAAATATTGCGCTTAAAACCGAGATTTCGACTAAGCAGCAACAGTACGCTGCTACCGTAGGCGCCATGAGTGTGACGCTCGATGGCGAAGAAATGACTCTGCCCCGCGCCGCCGACCGCCTCAAGAGTCTGGCCCGCCCCGTGCGCGAGCAGGCGTGGCGGGCGGTGCAGTCGCGCCGCATGCAAGACAGCAAGCCGCTTGACCAACTCTTCACCGAGCTGGTGCAGCTGCGCCATCAGGTTGCGCTGAATGCAGGCTTCTCGAATTTTCGCGACTACATGTTTGCCGCGTTGGGGCGCTTTGACTACACCCCGGAGGATACATTTGATTTTCATGCTGCCATCCGGGCTACAGTGGTGCCGCTTATCAACGAGTTTGACGAAGCTCGCCGCCAAGACTTGGCGCTGCCCGAGCTGCGGCCCTGGGACCTCGATGTGGACCCCAGCGGCAAGCAGCCGCTACGTCCGTTTAAGACCGGCGCCGAGCTGCTCGAGAAGACGATTACAGTTTTTCAGCGCCTCGACCCCTTCCTGGGTCAGTGCCTGAGTACTATGCGCCAGATGGGCCACCTCGACCTTGAATCGCGCAAGGGCAAGGCGCCTGGTGGCTATAACTATCCGCTCGATGAAACGGGAGTGCCGTTCATTTTTATGAATGCCACCTCGTCCTTGCGCGACGTGGTGACGATGCTGCACGAAGGCGGCCACGCCGTGCACTCGTTCCTGACGCGTCGCCTACCCCTCTCCGCAGACAAGCACCCGCCAAGCGAAGTGGCCGAGCTAGCCTCCATGAGTATGGAGCTAGTGAGCATGGACCACTGGGATGTATTCTTTACGGACCCGGCCGAACTGCGACGCGCCAAGAAAACGCACCTCGAAGGCGTGCTCGAAACTTTCCCCTGGGTAGCAACCATCGATAAATTCCAGCACTGGATTTACGAAAATCCCATGCACACCGAGGAGCAGCGGCACCACCGCTGGACGCAGATTTTTCAAGAGTTCAATCAGCGCAGCGTCAACTGGCGGGGCTTGGAGAAGTTCCGGCCTTACTTGTGGCAGAAACAGCTGCACCTCTACGAAGTGCCGTTCTACTACATCGAGTACGCGCTGGCGCAGCTCGGAGCCATTGCCATGTGGCGCAATTTTAGGCAAGACCCTGCCGCTGCCCTAGCCGGCTACCAGCAGGCGCTGGCGCTCGGCTACACTCGCCCTATTGGCGAAGTGTATGCGGCGGCCGGCATCCGATTTGATTTCAGCACCGAATACCTGCGCCAGCTAGCTGATTTCGTGCGCGAAGAAATGGCCGCTCTCTGATTTTTTAGCTGACAGCTAAAAAGAATGCTTACAGTTCCCGTCATCAATAAGTCAAGGCATGCGCTGCCTGCCTATCAAACCGCCCATGCGGCCGGCCTCGACCTTACCGCCAACCTGCCTGATGGGCCCGTCACGCTGGGCTCGCTTGAGCGTCGGCTCATTGCTACTGGCTTAAGCCTGGCGCTACCGGTTGGCTACGAGGCGCAGGTGCGGCCGCGCAGCGGGCTGGCCCTCAAGCACGGCATTGGCATTGTGAATAGCCCCGGCACTATCGATGCCGATTACCGAGGCGAAATCAAGGTGCTACTGGTCAATCTATCGCAGGAGCCCTTCACAGTGCAGGAC
>CALMOO010000211.1 GCA_937871705.1 uncultured Hymenobacter sp. | reverse complement strand
ACCTCGAAGACCTGGCCGACCTCGTGAAGGAAACCGTGGGCCCGCAATTTGGCCTCTCGCGCTACGCCGAAAGCCTGGCCATGTCGGCCACCCACTTCGACCCGCTGCACGAAGCCCTGCAAGCCGCCCCGAACCTGGTAGACACCATGCTGCTGGAGCTGCTGGATGAGCTGCTGACCTCTACGCAGCCCGACATTGTGGGCTTCACCGTGCCCTTTCCCGGCAACCTCTACGCCGCGCTGCGCCTGGCCCAGCGCATCAAGCAAGTCAGCCCCGCCACCGTAACCGTAATGGGCGGCGGCTACCCCAACACCGAGCTGCGCGGGCTGAAGGAACCGCGGTTTTTTGACTACATCGACTACCTGACGCTCGACGACGGCGAAGGCCCCTGGCTGCGGCTGTTTGAGTATTTGCAGAATAAAAGAAATGAAAAAGACTGTCATGCTGAGCTTGTCGAAGCATCTTGGCCGCTTCAGCTAAGGGCAGCCAACGATGCGAGCGAGATGCTTCGACAAGCTCAGCATGACGGACGTGTTGATAATGTTGTTGTTGAGAAGAATATCGACGGCCGCCACCTGCTCCAGCGCACCTTCCTGCGCAACGAGGCCGGCGAGGTCGAATACCTCAACTACCCGCACCCGGACGTGCCGCACCCCGAAGTGGGCACGCCCGACTATTCCGACCTGAAACTCGACCAGTATTTGTCGGTGATAGAAGTGCTCAACCCCATGCACCGCCTCTGGAGCGATGGCCGCTGGAACAAGCTCACCGTGGCGCACGGCTGCTACTGGAAGCGCTGCTCGTTCTGCGACGTCACGCTCGACTACATCGGCCGCTACGAAACGGCGCCGGCCACGCTGCTGGTCGATAGAATCGAGCAAATTGTGGCGCAGACTGGCCAAACCGGCTTCCACTTCGTGGACGAGGCTGCGCCGCCGCTGGCCCTGCGCGACCTGGCCATTGAGCTGCTGCGCCGCCGCGTCAGCATCAGCTGGTGGGGCAATATCCGGTTTGAGAAAACCTTCACGCCCGACCTCTGCCGGCTGCTGGCCGCCTCGGGCTGCATCGCCATCAGCGGCGGGCTCGAAGTAGCCTCCGACCGCCTGCTGGCCCTCATGGAAAAAGGCGTCACCATCGCCCAGGTGGCGCGCGTCACGCAGGGCTTCACGCAGGCCGGCGTGCTGGTGCACGCCTACCTCATGTACGGCTTCCCGACCCAGACGGCGCAAGAAACCGTTGATGCGCTGGAAGTTGTGCGGCAGTTGTTTGAAACCGGCATTGTGCAAAGCGGCTACTGGCACCGCTTCTCGATGACGGCCCACTCGCCGGTGGGGAAGAACCCGGCCAAGTACCAGGTGGCCGCCATCGGCCCCGAGCCGGGCCCTTTTGCCTGGAACGACCTCTGGCACGACGACCCGCTCGGCACCAACCACGAGCAGTTTGGCCCCGGCCTGGCCAAGTCGCTTTATAATTACATGCACGGCGTGGCCCTGCGCGAGCCGCTCAGCTTCTGGTTCGATTTCAAGACGCCGCGCCCCACGGTGCCGCGCCAGCTCATTCAGCAAGCCTTGAGTGAGCCCGAAAAACCCGATTTTGCGCAGCCCAACCGCCGCCTGTTCTGGCTTGGCAATGCCCCCGAATTGCAGTTCAGAACCACCAGCGGCTCCGGCCCCAAAGACAAGAAAACGACCCGCGCCATCCTCACCTGCTACGAGCAGGCCGAGGACTTCGAAGTGAAAACCACCGAAGCCATTGGCCCCTGGCTGCACCAGCTTTTGCGGAAGCTAAGCGCCGATTACGACCAAAAAATTCTGCTGAAAGAAGCTGCTGCCAGCTTTCCGCCCGGCGCCGGCTCCTGGGAGACTTTCCTGCAAAGCCCCGCCTGGCAGCTCCTGCGCGAGAAAGGCTTGCTGCTCGTTTAGGGTCAAAAGGGGGGTAGGACTACCGCCCACGCAGCCAGTCGATTACGCTGGTTGCGAGCGCTGGCCCCTGGGCGCGCACCACGCGCCCGCGCCGGCCGCCCAGCGCCGCCCGCAAGCTGTTGGTCGCACTGGTAGTGGCCGGCCCATTTATTTCGTACACGCCCAGCACCGGCCCGTGCTGCCCTAGTGTGCGCCAGGCCTGGCGAGTAGCCGGGGTAGGAGCCGGCGCGCCCTGCGCTACCACAAAAGCCGGGCGCGGGCCAGGGGTAGCTGGGGCAGCCAGCAAGGTAGCCAGCTGGGTGGCGCGCGGACCCACGGCCCAGGTGCCTACCCGTGCCGTATCGACGCCCGGCGTGCGGCGCAGGTAGGCTAGCGCCGCCGTGAGGGCCAGCGGGGGTAGCGAGTCGGCGGCGGGTAGCAGCAGCACGGTGTAGCCCTGGCGGGCCAGCGCGTCGGCCCAGCCAGTAGCGTTGGCGGCCGCCAGAGGGGTAGGAAACAGCGCCAGCGCGGCCCCTGGGAGGCTCTCATCGGCGGGGCTAAAGAGTAGGGCCTCGCCGCTGGGGCCGGCCACTTCGTCGCGCCGCACCCGGTACACGGCCGGCTCGGGTGGGCCGCGCCGCAGCAGCAGGGTAGGGTAGGCGACCGAATCGACGGCCAGCGTGCCGCGCCAGAAGTCGCCCTGCTGCAGCAAAGTCAGGGTTTCGCCCGGCTGGCCGGGGCGCTGCAAGTGCAGGGTATTGTTGGCAAAGCTGAACGTATCAGCCACGAAGCTCAGGCTCGGCTCGGCCGCTACCAGCAGCTCGGCATCGTAGTGGCCGGGGCGGGGGTGGCGCACTTCCAGCGCCGCGCGCAGTGCGGGGTGGCCTGGCACTGCCAGCGTGCCTGCAAAGTGCCCCGTAGCCGGGTGGGCGGCGCCCTCGTGGCTAGCCTGGGCCTCTGGCTGCGGCTGGCAAGCCACCAGCATGGCCAGCAGCACTAGCCACCAGCTACTCACCTCAAAGGCCGAAAAAGAAGTAACCCGCACGGCCAAATATACTGCTAGGCCCGGCCGGCCAGCCCTTTGCGCAGTATCAGGTCGGTCGAAACATCCTGCCCTATCCAGAACTCGTGCTGGCCAATCTGGCGAAAGCCAAACCGCTCGTAAAAAGCAAGGGCCCGTCGGTTGTGCTCCCACACGCCCAGCACCACGGCCGAGCAGCTTTCGGCCTGCGCCAGCTCCAGGCAGCGCCGCATCAGGCTGGCGCCCAGGCCAGTGCCTATCCAATCCTGCGCCACGTAGAGCTGCTTGACCTCTAGGCGGCCCTGAGCCGGCGCGCCCGCGGGCAAGCCCAGGTCAGAGTCGCGCCATAGCTTGGCAAAGCCTACCAATTCGGCCTGCATTTCGGCCTGCAAAAATGTGTAACGAGGGTCGCGCAGCTCTCCGAGCTGAATATCCGGCCCATAAGCTTGGTTTAGAAACGCCGCCATATCAGCAGCGGAAGCAGTTTCCCCAAACGTTTCGAGAAATGTCTGGCGGCCCAGCGTAGCCAGACGGGTAGCAGTAGCGAGGTTGGCCTTGGCCACCGAGATGCGAAGCGGAGAAGACATATTGCCCGCAAAGGTGCATCC
>CALMOO010000210.1 GCA_937871705.1 uncultured Hymenobacter sp. | reverse complement strand
GTTTTGGTCGGGGCTAAGCTGGTACTGTTCGCCGCTCTCAGGGCAGGTAGCTTGGCCGGCCTGGTCGAAGCAGAGTCGGTGGCCATGCGCACTCATCCAGCCGTGCTGCCGGGCCGGGTTGCCATAAACCAGCGCGAAAGCTGGCACGTTGCGCGTGACCACGCTACCCGCCCCCACGAAGGCAAAGCGCCCCAACCGGATGCCGCACACCAATGTAGCATTGGCCCCGATGCTAACGCCTTGCTCCAGATAAGTTGTCTGGTAGTGGCCCTCACCCCGGCGCGGTACGGCGGCGCGTGGGTTTCTGACGTTAGTAAACACGACGGACGGACCCAGAAATACGTCGTCTTCGCACACTACCCCCCCGTAAAGGCTCACATTGTTCTGCACCTTCACGTTGCGCCCCAGTTGCACGCCGTCGGCTACAAATACATTCTGGCCCAGCGAGCAGTTTTCGCCCAGCACGCTGCCCGCCGCCAAGTGGCAGAAATGCCAGATGCGGCTGCCCGCTCCCACGCGGCAGCCCGCATCGAGCACGGCGGTGGGGTGGGCGTAGAAAGCGGAAACAGCGTCGGCCACGAATACAGGTAGAGTTGCGCAGGCGCAAAGGTAACAGGGCGAGCGGGGTTGGGGGCTATAGCCAGCTGCGACGACCTGGGCAAGAAAAGCTTGCTGAAGACTTATTTTTGTGCGTTGCCGCTGGCTGTTCTTTTTTACTGGCGCGGATAAGCATTGGCTGCGTAGTGCTCGATAACCTGTTAATCATCAGCGCTTCTGATATTAGCTGCCAGCGTCATTTCGAGAGTAGGGTTGGCAATTTCCAATGGCGAGACACCCATGGAGGGTATTGCGCCCACCTTTGTACTGATTTTGGGTGGCTGCGGCAACCCACTTATTAAATTTTGGCTTAGGCTTTTACTGTGCTCACCTTCCTATGATACGGCTTACCGGCTCAACTCAGCAGCAAATTCAGGATGCTAAAGGCCGTTCGCTTACTCGCTACGACCTGCACGCACAGGTGCTGCTGAGCCAGGACCGGGTAGCGCTCCTTGTACTGGGAACGCTGTTTGTAGTGTCCGTAATAGTGGCTTTCCTCACCAACAATACGTATGACTCAGGCGATAGTCTCATGCACTACCTCTATGCGCACTGGGCTTGGAAGCACCCTGAAAACTTACTTAATACATGGGGTAAGCCTCTATTTACCTTATTAATAGCTGGGCCTGCTTACCTTGGGTTTAAGGAAGTGACGCTTTTTCAATGCGGGGTAGTAGCCTGGTCGGCGTGGCTGGCTTACACCATTGCGCGGCGGCTGCGGTTGCCTGCACCTGCGCTGGCAATCGTATTCTGCTATGCCGCACCCGACTACTTTCGCATTCAATTTTCGGGCCTGACCGAGCCGTTATTTGGGCTGATTCTAGTAGGGGCCGTGTCGTTGATGATGCACGGGCGGCCTCGTGCCTCAGCCGCCGTGCTAGGGTGGCTGCCGCTAGTGCGCTCCGAAGGCATTGCCCTTTGGGGACTATGGGTGGTGTACTTAGCTTGGGAGCGAGAGTGGAAAGCGCTACCCTGGCTGGTGCTGGGCATCGGCATTTATAGTTTGATAGGCGGAGTATTTCTAGATTATAACTTTGCTTGGCTATTCACAAACAGTCCCTATGCTCTTCATTCGCAGTATGGAAGCGGGGAATGGCATCGGTTTATCAGCCATTTTCCTTCACTACTGGGCTGGACACTTACACTGTTTTTGGCCCTAGGCATCGGCGATACCGTTCGGCGCATGGGGCGAAAGACGGAGTGGCAACAGTACGAGTTTCGGGCCGAAATACTGCTGCTCGATGGCTCTATCGTGCTATTTACACTAGTGCAGAGTATTTTGTGGGCCTACGGTCTGTTTGGCTCGTTTGGCATGTTGCGGGTAATGACGGTGATAGTGCCTCTGTGTACGGTGCTATGCCTTAGGGGCTTAGCTGCGCTTAGCGGGCTGGCCTCCCGTCCTGAAGCACGGCGCTGGATATTAGCTGGGGGCACGCTGACCGCAATCGGGCTGCTGTTTGCCAAGGATTTCGGCGTTGAGTTGAGTAATAAACAACTGATAGGGTCTAGCGGCAACCTGCACTGGCGGCGCGACTTCAAACCGGTTGGCGATGCAGTGGTAGCCGAAGAGGCCGCTACTTGGCTGAAGCAGTACGACCCACACTGGAACTGGCACCCGCTAGCTTTCGAGCAGTATTCTTTCGCTACAGCTCTTGATGCTGACCCATTTGACCCCGCGCAACGTGTTCCACTAGTACTCAATAAAACCAGTAACCTTGATGGGCTGCCCATAGGCACCTACGTCTATTGGGATGAGTTTTGGGCAGCTGGCGATGGGCGGCTACAGTTAGATGTTATTAGCAACGACCCACGCTACCGCAAGCTGTGGGAGGGGGCAGCAGCACATTCCGATTACGCGCCTGACTGGAAGCGGCGAGGTATAATTTTCGAGCGCATAAAATAGGAAACCAGCTTACTTTTTAACCTTAACTAGCCAGTTACTTTCAGTGTCTCATTGTACATGCCTTTAGCTTTACACACTCGTCGGCAATCTTGGTTTAGTCGTCTCAATACGCTGTTACTAGTTAGCGTGCTTTGTATGACGGCCGCGCTTTATAATGGGTTTCCGTTAGTTACGTCTGATACGGGCGCGTACCTAAATACGGCCTTGAACTTTAGTATGCTTACTGACCGGCCAGTAACGTATGGCCTGTTTATGCGGCTGACGGGCCTGCATTTCTCCTATTGGTTTATCATCTGGGCACAGAGTCTACTATTGGCCGCCCTGTTGTTGCGCTGCATCACAGCCTTCGCGCCGCGCCTGGGGTGGGCCGGGCAGTTGCTGCTGCTGGGTATGCTGTCTTGGGCCACCGGGTTTTCGTGGTATAGCAGCCAATTGATGCCTGATATTTTTACGGCTACTGGCTTACTGGCGCTGGGGCTGCTATTGCTGGGTAAGTTTCGCTCGCGCCTAGAGCAGGTAGGACTGCTGCTGACACTGCTGCTCTGCACTATCATGCACAATTCCAACTTGCTGTCATTCAGCCTGACGTGTTTATGCTTTGGCGGGTTGGCTTGGCAGCAGAGGCTATTTGTGCGGCGCTTAGTCTTGCGGGCGCATTGGCTACTAGCCACTGCTACCGTGCTAGCTGGTTGGGTAGTGCTGCCAACTATAAACGCCGCGATGGGCGGGGGCTTTGTGGTTTCTAAAGCTGCGCCCGTTTTCCTGGTAGCCCGCTTGGTAGAAGCCGGGGTGGTAGACCACTACCTCAGTGACCACTGCAGTGATGCCAATGCTCCCTGGCTGTGCGCTGCTCGTGACCAATTGCCTAATGATGCTATGACATTTCTATGGGATGCAAATAGCCCTTATAATAAAAGCGGTGGGCTGGAAGCCAACTTAGTGGCCTATCGGTACATTGTGCGCGACATTGCCACCTCGCCCCGCTACTATCCCCAGCTAGTCGTTATGGCTGTGCAAAGCACCTTGCGGCAACTCACGCATTTAGCCCATGGGGATGGCTTGTGGGCCTACCGCGAAAATACTAGTCCTTACTGGAAGATTCCAGAAGTAATTCCATTCGAGATGAAGGCCTACCTGTCATCGATGCAAAATCATGGGTCGCTGCACTTTGAAGACCTCACGCAGCGTGCTTATACAGCCCAATTGTTGGCACTAGCCGTATTAGTAACGGTCATCGGTGCGGCCCAGCGGGGCCGCTTAGCCGAGTCGCTAGTGCCCGTAGTGTTGCTGCTTTCAGTATGGGGCATTGGCCTAATAGCCAATGCCTTCGCAACCGGCGCATTGGCCAACGTGGCTGACCGCTTGCAAGGGCGAGTGGCTTGGCTGCTACCGCTGGGTGTGCTGCTGTTACTAGCCGAATGGCTACCCAGCCGCTTGCCTGCGTTGTGGTCTCAGCTATTTAATCGTACTGCCGTTGCTACCCCCCGACTACCGAAAGCGTAGCAGCAACATCGAAATAATCTGGTTCGCTACTAGTTTTGTAGCGCGTGCGGCCAGCCAGTTTTTCTTTGTTTGGCCACTCGCGTTTTGTTCATTGACTCAAGCAGTAGCAGCCCTAAGACTGTTGCTATCCTCCTGCCATTCATCTGTATTTGTGCCGCTTACTGGCTTCTCTATGAAATTTTCGCTACCTACTTTACGTGCTTTCGGGGTTGTGCTTGGCCTGCTGGGCTTGGCCAGTTGCAAAAGTGACAACTCGGCTGCAGCTGATGCCAACCAGGTTGCTTTCAACGATTTTGAATCGTTGGTAGGCTGGACTTCTGGTGCGGAGTCGTTGACGAAGGAGCAGGCCCACTCGGGCAAGTACTCAGTAAAAGTGGGACCCAACACAGAGTTTGGTCAGAGCTACTCAATGCAACTCAACAAGATTTTTGATCATAAGCCTCACAAGCTGCGCATTTCAGGCTGGGGCTACATGACAGACTCAAAGGCAACTGCTCGATTGGGTTTTCAGCTCTACGACCTAACCCAAAACAAGGAGGTTTTTGGCGATGGCATCGACTACGCCACCGCCGTGCAAACGCCCGGCAAATGGGTGAAGATTGAAAAAGTGATAACGCTACCCCCTGCGGTTGCTGGCGAGCAACAGATGCGCGTCTTTTTGTATCGGAATAGCGCTAGCTCCCCAGCTTTCATAGATGACTTGGCAGTCTCGGAAGTAAAAGAATAAGTTGTTTCACCGGGCCGAGTGACGCCGCAAGGCTGGCGGTCGGCGCATTATTGGTGCCCTAGCCCTGCCAGGAAGCGGCATTGTGCCCGGCTGGGCTGCCCTCAAGCTAGGCCGGTTGGCTGCTTTTATAGGGGGTAGGGAAGCGTTACGCACCAGGCAAAAGGCATAGTCGGGGGCGCTGTTTGGCCCTTGGCTACCTAGCGCCACTAGGGGCGGTACTGTTAGTACGAGCGCCCCGCCCACGACCGGCACCGCCGGCTGCTCCCACTGCCGCAAGAAGCCGCCGTTATCAGGGTCGCCATCACCATCAGCGTCGTGGCCGATGTGGGTGTAAAACCATCGCACTCGGTACGTAACGGGGGTTAGATTGAGCAGGTCAGCTATGTCATCAGGATACACCACCATCGTTTGCCCCCGTAGCGGGGTGATGGTATTGGAGGTGGCATTGTTGAGGTCGGTGGCTACCCTAGGATTGTAGGCGCAGCTGTCGTGGCAAAAGCTATTGGCCTGAACAACGTGCGGTAGATTGTACCAGTAATGGGTTTTATTATGAATCCAGCCGATTATTCGGCCGGGATTGCGCAGGGCGTACACCTCCAGCAAGCCATCCTGCGAGGTATAAATATCGCGTACCAGGTAGTCAGGCCGGTCATTCTGGTTGAGCGAGTCGGGCTGATTGAGCGGGGGCCCAAAGTTGGCAGCCAGCCCCACGCTCTGCTGCCAGCCGGGCGGGCACTGCCGGTCGCAGGGCGAGAAATAAGCGGGATTAGCATTGGCAGGAGCCGTGGCAAACAAGGGCGGTGAAGGCCGCTGGGCCACAGCTTCTGGGTAATGTGGGCCGTAGAGCGACACGGCCGCAGTAGCTACGTTGCCAATGGGCTCGTTGGCCGCCGCGCTGTGAAAGCCGCTGGTGGCCAGAAACCGAGCCAGCGGCTTGTACTGCTTATAGGCTGGGTAGCAGGGATGGTGCAGATTAGCAAAAGCACTTAGCGCCAGCCCGGTGCCAAACGAGCCACTCAGGGCCGTGGCCCACGGCATTGAATGAAACTTCGACTCGTAGCGGGTATTAATATAAGGCTGATAGTCAACCTCCTGTATCTGATAAGGTCGCTGATGCAGACGTGTCATGGCTTGCACGAGGTAGTTGCGGCGCAGTTCCGCGTTGAAGCTGGCCGTGTAGTCGTGCGAGGTGGTGTAGTCGAACAGGTCGGGGTGGTCGCGCAGCAGCTCATAGGCATTTTCAGGGCCGTAGGCCGCCGTCTGCAAGTGCCGTCCGTCCAGCGCTTTCAGGTAAGTAGCCATTTCCACGGTCCAGGCCCAGAGGGGTAGTAGGTCGTGGCGGTAGTTTTGGCCGAACAGCAGCCCCGCATCGATGAAGTCGCCTTCATTGAGCAACTCGTATGAGGCGATGTAGGGCGAGTAGCCCCAGCGGGCCACGATGTAGCGAATTTTGTTTTTAAACAGCCGCTTAGGGTCGGGTTCAGTAAAAAAACGTAGTTGCTCGTGTGGCCCCAGCCGTAGCCCTACTTTGTACGGAAACGTGAGCCATTGGCGCGTGGTCGCGTTGTTCCAGAGCCGGCTGCCATCAAGCAGGCTCAGGTGCAGGTACACTCCGCTGGCCTGGGCGGCCACCAGCAGCCGGTCCATATCATACATGCGGGCCTGGTGGGGCTGGTAGTAGCCCAGCGTATTTACCTGGGTAGTCGAGTCGTATGTCTCAATATCCCAGTTGAATTCCTGCATCCAAACCCGCGCAAAATTGCCCCCCACGGCGTGTAGCTGCCGGAATGCTTGCTGGTAAGCGGTGTAGGTATAAGTCGAAAACCGATGCTGCTCCGAGGCGGGCAGCGTTATTATCGGCTGCTTATTACACACGGAAATATTCCGGCTCGCAGTAGCCGCCAAGCCCGCCGGCAGGGCCAGGGCATTATCGCCCCAGTAATCGACGTTGCTGCCAATAGCCAGAAAAGACTGTCCAGAGTCAAAAATGAGGTTTCGTTTGTTAGCAGCTACTTTCAAAAAACCTCTGTTGGCCGATGTCACACACTTGAACGTGCGCGTCGGCAGCGTTTCGGTGGTACCGTCCCGGTAAGTAACCTTGAGCGTGTAATGCCAAGTGCCGACCTCGTCGGGGGCCAAGCGCACACGCCAGGGCTGCGGCGTGGTGGCCGGCTGCCAGTATCGACTATCATTGGCAATCAGGTGCTTGTCGTAAATAGTAAAGTCTTGGTAATAAAAGCCATACCTAGTGGTGGTTTGTCCGCTAGGACTCACAAAAATGGCTTCTACCGATACATCTTCCGGCTCAAACGGATTACCGTTCAGCGTATCGGCCAGAAAAGCTCGGTCAAGAGTCAGACCTACTTCAAACTTTTCGTAGCGGGGGGTAGGGGCCGCCGTGCTCGGCACTACGGCGGTTATGTGCTGGCCCGGCTGCGCGTCGGCGAGCAAAGGCCACAGTAGCCAGCCAGCTAACAAGAAAGCGGTGTTCAATTTCATATAATTCTGGTTGGAAGTCGGCAAAGTAGCTTGGCCTTTGTGGGCCAAGCTACTTTGCTACCTGAATAGCGCGTTTAGCCTAGCTTTGCGCCCCATCCTTACCTCGTGTTTTTAGCTGCTTGCTTTAATTTATGAGCATTTGTAGAGTGTATTTTGCTTGGCTGCTGGTAGGGCTGGCTGCCACTGGCTGCCGGTGGTCGGGTGCAGATGAGCCGGCTAGCCACCAGATAGCCTTCAACGACTATGAGGCGGTGATGGGCTGGATGGGCAGTACCGAATCTGTTACCCTCGAGCGGGCACACTCGGGCTCACACGCGGTGAAGGTGGATGGTGGCATGGAGTATGGCTTGGGCTACGGCATGAAGCTAGGCCAGGCCGCCGACCACCCGCTGCACAAGCTTCATCTCGAAGCCTGGGGCTTCATGACCGACCCCCAATCCACTGCTCAGCTGGGCCTCCAGCTCTACGACCCCGCGCAACGCAAGCCGGTTTTTAGCGATGGCATCGACTATGCCGCTGCCGTGAAAACGCCCGGCAAATGGTTGAGAATCAGCAAGGACATTACCCTGCCCGACAACGCGAGTAGCACGCAGCAGTTGCGCGTGTTTTTGTGGCGCGCCAGTGCCAGCAGCCCCGCCTACCTCGACGACCTGCGTATCTCGGAGGTGACGCAATAGCCGGTTGTTTTTCAGTGTAGTGATTTATATTTTACTGATAAAGAGTTAGTTATTGTAACCTGTTGGTTATTCGGTCAGCATATGGGCCGGAAGTAAACAAGGAGTTCAACATTACCAGGCATGAGGAGTAGCTTAGATATGCGACTAACGCGAGCCAGGCTACTCGTCGGCTTGGTTGGCCTGGCAGCCTGCAGCGGCGACCCGCGCGCCGGCCACTACGTGGGTGATATTATTACGGCAACCGACTTTGAGCAACTGGCTGGCTGGGGCGATGCCGACCGCCAGACCCTTACCCAACAGCAGGCGCATTCGGGCCGCACGGCCACCTTCGTGGGGCCAGCCCATGCGTATAGCTTAACCTACCATCTGCCACTAGGTAAAGCCAGCGTACACCCCATCAAGCCACTGGAGCTAGACGCCTGGGTGTACCTGCCTTCTGGCAAGGCCAATGCCGTGCTGGCCGTGCAGGTGCTGCCAGCCGGCGGTGGTAATCCCCTCCACGACGAGCAGTTGCACCTGCTCGACCAGGTGCACGAGTTTGGCAGCTGGCAGCGGGTGCACCACGTGTTTGTGCTACCCTGGGGCCTGCCCGGCGAGGCCGAACTGCGCATCTTTCTCGGGCAGGCCACCAGTCCTGAGCCTGTATACCTGGACGATTTAACCGTAAAAGCCCGTGAGTGAGCCTACTATTCTTTTAACCCAGGCACCGACCATCGGAACACCTCGACGCTGGCGCATTGTAGCAGTCATTGCGTTTGTGCTTGAGTTGTTGTTTTTCAGCAATTGGCGAGGCTCGTTGGGGCCCTACTGGAGCCCACTGGCCTTCTTGGTGGCGGGGCTGGGGCTGGGCGTGGCGGCCCTGGCAGCCCTGCGCGGCCAGCCCTATGGGCAGGCTACTGATGGCCAAGTGGCACGGCGGGTAGGCTGGGGCTGGCTGGCGTGGCTGGCCGGGGGGCTGCTGGTGCTGAAACAGCAGATTCCCATTGTTCTCAATTCGCCCATCAATGTGCACTGGTCGGATGTCATTCCCATCGTTCAAACCTACGTAGACCGGTTTCGGAGCGGCGAAGTAGTATACCGCTACCTTACCAATCTGCCTTACCCCCTGTTTCCCAATCATTTGCCATTACAATGGCTGCCTTACGTGCCTGCCCAGGGGCTGGGCATCGACTTTCGGTGGGTGAGCCTAGGGTTGCTGCTGGTAGTGGGCTTTGGAGCCTACCAGCTGGTGCTGCTGCGGCAGCCGGGTGGCTGGCTCAGCTTTGGCCTGCGGGCGATGCTGCCGGCTGTAGTGCTGTGGCAGGTCGTCCACCGCGACGAAAACCTGTTCTCGCAGGTGCTGGAGCAGACCATCATTACTTATTATTTTTTGCTGGCGGCTAGCGTGTTGGCGGGCTCGGCCTGGGCGCAGGGCGGCGCGCTGGTGCTGTGCCTGCTCTCGCGCTACTCGGTCGTTTTTTGGGTGCCGCTTTTTTTGTGGATACTGTGGCGCGAGGCAGGGCGGCGGCATGCGCTACTGGTGGCGGGCATCGTGCTGGTGGGCATTATAGGAATCTATATTGTACCCTTTTTTGCTGAAAATCCCACCATTTTTATCCACGCGCTGGCCGAATACCGCACGGCTACCATCGGGGAGTGGAGCCGAGTGGCCGACGGTGCCAGCCTTCCCACGCACCTCGGCAACGGCCTGAGTGCCATGCCGTGGCTCTACACCTACCTGCACCTGCCACTCGAAGCCAAAGTAACCTGGGCACAACGAGTGCACGCACTGGCAGCAGCAGGGGCAGCGACCTTGCTGGCAGGGTTTTACTGGCGCTACGGCCACCGCTATGACTATCGCTATCTAGCTCTGGTGGCGCTAAAGCTTTACTTAGTGGTGTTTTACTTTTTTATTCAAATACCTTACAACTACCTCGTCTCACTGAGTATACTATTGTCGGTATTTGTGGTGCTAGTAGTGGTGAACCCACCCGCTACCGCCCCAGTAGCCCGTACTTGAGGATGCAGTAGACGGCGCGGAAGCCGTCGCGCCACCCTATTTTCTTGCCCTCGGCGTAAGTGCGGCCGTAGTAGCTAATGCCTACTTCGTAGAGGCGCACGCCCGGCACTCTGGCTACCTTGGCCGTTACTTCGGGCTCAAAGCCAAAGCGCTTTTCTTCTAGCTTTAGGCTTTGAATGATGTCGCGCCGAAACAGCTTGTAGCACGTTTCCATATCCGTCAGGTTCAGGTCGGTAAACATATTCGACAAGAAGGTGAGGATGCCATTGCCGATGCTGTGCCAAAAAAACAGGATGCGGTGGGGGTTGCCACCCATAAAGCGCGAGCCATACACGACGTCGGCAAAGCCTTTCAAAATAGGCTTGAGCAGTAGGTTGTACTCTTCGGGGTCGTATTCGAGGTCGGCATCCTGGATGATAACATAGTCGCCGGTGGCCTCGCGGATACCCGTGTGTAGGGCCGCGCCCTTGCCTTGGTTTACCGCGTGTTGCAGCAGCCGAAGGTTGAGCTCCGGGCTCCGGGCTATGTAGGCCTCAATAACTTCGGCCGAGTTGTCGGACGAACAATCGTTGACTAAAATAATCTCCTTCTCGATGCCGTGTACCAGCACCAGGTCGCGAAGTAAGTCCAGTATCTGGTGAATAGTCCGGGCTTCGTTGAAGACGGGAACAATGATAGAAAGCGTATCGATTCTCACCAGTGTTGGAGGGCTCTGCCAGCTATAAAAAAGACTTTTCGCGAATTAGCTGCGCAAAGTATTACAGAGCGTCAAAACTAGAAAGCAATCGCCATACTATTGCTACTTGGCAAAGTTCTATTTGCAAGCCAAGCGTGGCTATGGGCGGGCAACGCTGACTTGGTAGTGCGAAAGGGCAACTTTGCTTACGGGCTCGCCCTATATTTGAAGCCTGGCTCAGGCAAGGCGGGGTATTCACCACGCCAGTTGTCTGGGCTTAAGAATAGGGTAGGGCCGCCGTTGGTTTCCTGGGCAGTCTATCGCATTCTGTTCATTCTTTGTAGTATTAGCTGGCTAGCGGCCCCCCATAAAACAGTCGTGAGAGTTGGTAGGAGCTTGCGAGCCAACAAGCTGTGTGGGGTTGAGGCCATACCACTACGCATCAGGGCCTGGGTCAATTTATGAAGTCACGTACCGTTTTCTGGCTGGTAGCAGCGCTTATACTCTTTGCTGTGCATCAGGAACAGCGCTGGAATACGCAGGGAGTATTTGACTGGGATGCAGGCGGCTATTTCGCCTACCTGCCCGCCGTGTTTATCTACCACGACCCTGGCCGCGTTGATTCGTTGGGCCGGCTGGTGCAGCAGCGCCTGCCTGCGCAGGACCACGACGTAAGTCGCCTGGGCATCCACCCGACGGGCAACGGCCGGTATATCAGCAAGTACCCGCTCGGGGTGGCTCTTAGCCAACTGCCGTGGTTTGTGGGCGCACACCTCTACTCGCATCTAGAAAACCTGCCCGCCGTGGGTCACTCCTGGCCCTATCAGGAGGCGGCCTCCCTGGCGGGCGTCGCCTATGCCATTTTGGGCCTCTGGGTGCTGCGCAAGTTGCTCAAGCGCTACTACGCTGACCCGGTAGTGGCCTGGACGCTAGCAGGTATCGGGCTGGGCACGAACTACTTCGTGTATGCCACCCACGAGGCAGCGCTCTCGCATGCCGTGTTGTTTCTGTGGCAGGCTTCCCTGCTGTACTGCACGGCGCGCTGGTACGAAACGCTGCAGCCGCGGTGGGCCCTTGGGGTAGGGCTGTTTTTGGGCTTAGCTACGCTCACGCGCTTCAGCGAGGCTATTTACGTGCTCATTCCCTTGGCCTGGGGCCTCACGAGCTTTGCGGCCCTGCGGCAGCGGCTGCTGTTGCGGTACGCTGGGCAGCTAGTGCTGGCCGCCGGGCTGGCGCTGGCGATAGTAAGCCTCCAATTTATTTTCTGGCGCATCGCAAGCGGGCACTGGATGTTCGACGACTACCGAGGCGAGCATTTCGATTTTGTGCATCCGCACCTTATTGATGGGCTTTTCAGCATCCGGCGGGGTTGGCTGGTCTACACACCCTTAGTAGCCCTGATGCTGGCTGGCATACTAAAGCTGCGAAACTATGTGCCAGCGGCGTTGCCGGCCGTATTGCTGCTGCTGCCGCTATTGCTTTACATTACCTTTAGCTGGGGGCAATGGTGGTATGGTTGGGGCTTCAGCACCCGGCCTCTGGTGAGCTGCTACCCCCTGCTGGCCCTGCCCCTGGGTGCGATGCTGGCCAGCATCCGGCTCAATGGCCCAGCCCGCCGGGTGGTGCACGGGTTTGTGGTAGGCTGTATTATGCTCAACCTGTGGCAAGGCTGGCAGTATGTCAACAACGTGTTGCCCGGTGAGGGTATTACGGGTGAAATTTATAAGGAGCGTTTTTTCCAGGTTCCGCCATTTTACCCAGCGGAATCTACCCCATATACGCCGCCGGTTTCCCCGCCTGCGCCTAAGCCGACCTGGTAAGCTGCTACTTACAGCGCAGGTATACCGGAAAGCCTATTTTTGAGCACATTCTGTTTTCTGTCTTAAATCATGCGCTTTTTACCTGTGTTGCTGCTAAGTGCCGCCGCCCTGCTGGGGGTAGCCACTGCCTGCGGCTCCCACTCCGATACGGCTCCCGTCGCCGCCGATGCTGCCGAACTACTGACCAATGGGTTTGAGCAAAACATTGGCTGGGGTGGCACGCAGCCCTCCCTTACCACGGCCAAGGCCCACACGGGGCAGGCGGCCGTGCTGGCCAGCCCAGAGGTGCCCTTTAGCTACACCTACGCCCGCACCCTGGATGCGTTGAGCCCTGGTGCCGTTCCTCACCAGCTAGAGCTATCGGCCTGGGCGCTACGTACGGCGGGCGGCAGTACGGCTCGCCTGGTCGTGCAGCTCGATACCAGCCCCACCGACGAGAAGCAGGTATTCTACACTGCCCTGCCGCTAGCCGAGGCAGTGCCGACCTTCGGCGAGTGGCACCAAGTGCGGCTGCCGGTGGCCTTGCCGGCCAGTGCTATTGGCAGCAACCAACTCAAGATTTATCTCTGGAACGATAAAGGCACCTCGCCTACCTACCTCGACGATGTAGTGCTGCGGCGCGTGGCTAAGTAGCCGCTGGCTGCGGCGCGGCACTCCCTGTTTTCGCTTTTTCTGATTTTCTGCTATGCTACCTCGCTTGCCGGCCACTCGCGCTCCTTATTCGTTGTTGGCCCTGCTGTTGCTATTCGTCATTATGGTGCAGGCCCGGTTGTGGGCGCCTCATTGGGATACGCACAACGTGGTGGCCGTGCTGACCTGGGATGCCATGGGGTATTACCTCTACCTGCCGGCCAAATTTATTTACCACGACCTGAGTCATTTGACTTTCGCAGCCGACATCATGCGCGAGTATGCGCCCAGCAGCTCGTTTTACCAAGCCAGCCAGGTGCCGGGGGCACCGGAGGGCCAACTCGTGATGAAATACACCGCTGGGCTGGCCCTGCTGTGGGTGCCGCTTTTCTGGCTAGGGCACTGGGCGGCCGGGTGGCTGCACTACCCGCAGGATGGCTTTTCGGCGCCGTACCAGGTAGCCATTGGCCTTGGGGGTATGCTGTACGTGCTGTTGGGTATGGGGCTGCTGCGCCGGTTTTTGCTACGCTATTTCTCCGACGTGGTGGTGACGCTGGTACTTGTAACGTTGGTGCTGGGCTCTAACTACTTACAGTATTCAGTGTACGACTCTGCCATGTCGCACCACTACCTGTTCACGGTGTATGCGTTGCTGCTGCTGCTCACGGCCCGCTGGCACGAGCGGCCCACCCGGCTGGGAGCCTTTGCCATTGGCCTTACGCTGGGGCTATTGGTACTCATCCGGCCGTCCGAAATGATAGCCGTGGTGCTGCCGCTGCTGTGGGGGGTAGGCAGCATGGCCGACGCCCGTGCCAAACTGGTGCTGCTGCGCACCCGCTGGGCCGATGTGCTGCTGCTGGCTGTGGGCGGGCTGCTGGGCGTGCTACCGCAGCTGGTGTACTGGCACCACGCCACCGGACACTGGATTTATTATAGTTACGGCGACCAGCACTTTAGCTTCCTGAAGCCGCACACTTGGCAGGTGCTGTTCAGCTTCCGCAAGGGTTGGCTGATTTATTCGCCCCTGCTGGTGCTGGTGCTGGCGGGCTTTGGGCCGCTGTGGCGGCAGCACCGGGCGCTAGCCGTACCAGCACTGGTATTTTTTGTGCTCAACCTATGGGTGGTGTCGGCCTGGGACATTTGGTGGTATGGCGGTGGCTTCGGGCAGCGGGCCATGGTGCAGAGCTACGCGGTGCTGGCGCTGCCGTGGGCGGCGGGCATTGCGTGGCTGCTGGTGCCCGGCCGGCGCTGGGCGGTGCAGGCAGCAGTTATTGCAGCCACCGTGCTACTGGTCAACCTCAACTTGTTTCAGCACTGGCAGTACCAGGTGTCCATTATCAACCCCGAGGACATGAACCGCCGCTACTACTGGGCCGTGTTCAACAAAACCATGCCCTCGCAGGCCGATTATAACCAGCTCGATGATGCTCGCGGTCTGCCCCAGGCCGAGCGCAACTACCAGCCTCGCTCGCTGGGTAAGCTCGACTTTGAACAGGCCACGCCCGACGCCCAGCCCGGCGTCAGCACCGAACAGGGCTTCTACAGTCGGCAGTCGTTCCGCATCGATGCTAGCCGGCCCTACAGCCCCGCGCTGGAACTTCCACTTGGCCCAGCTGGCTTGCAGGGCGGCGACTACGTGCGGGCCTCGTGCCGGGTATTCTCCGACTATGGCGCGTGGGGCAATAAGCTGGTGGTAAGCGTAGACCGCGCTGGTAAACCTATTGCCTGGACCGGCGTACGCCTGCAAAATCCCGGCATCGTCTACCGCAGCTGGAACTTGGTATATGTCGACGTCCCGCTGCCTGCCGATGCCCGCCCCACCGACGTGCTCAAGGTGTATGTGCTTAACGAGAACGGTTCAGCTTGCTTTGTCGACGAGCTCGAAGCCAGCGCAATGGCCCCCGCTTCGGCGTGGTGAGTGCTGAACACTACTTCAGAGGCTGCCCGTGCGGCCGCCATCGACGGGCAAGCTGGTGCCCGTGATGTAGCCGGCTGCCGGCGAAGCCAGGAACGCCACGGCGGCCGCCACCTCGTTGGCTTGCCCAAAGCGCCCGGCTGGAATCTGCTTGAGCATGGCGGCTTCTACCTGCGGCTGGGTTTGGTTGGTTTCGGCCATCTTCTTTTCTAGCAGCGCCGTGTGGCGTTGCGTGAGGGTGGCGCCGGGCAGCACGTTATTAACTGTGATGCCTTGGCCGGCTACCTCGTTGGCCAGCGTTTTGGCCCAGCTGGCTACGGCACCCCGAATAGTATTGCTCACGCCTAAGCCCGGCAGCGGAATTTTGACTGAGGTGCTGATAATGTTGATGATGCGCCCGTAGCCCGCCGCCACCATGCCCGGCACCAGCGCCTGAGCCAGCAGCTGGTTGCAGATGACGTGCTGCGGGTGCGCCGCCGGTGTTATTCACTAAAATCTGGAAGCCGGCGGGGTGCGCGGCCAAGTACTCAGCTACTACCTCGGCTAGGTGCGTAGGCTGGGTAAAATCGGCCACCAGGTAGCCGTGCGCTTGGCCAGAGGGGGTAGGGAGGGCCGCCGCAGCTGCGCGGAGGCGGGCTTCGTCGCGGGCTAGCAGCGTGACGGTGGTACCGGCCGCGGCGAGCGCCTCGGCTACGGCCCGGCCGATGCCCTGGCTGCTGCCGCCTACCAAGGCAGTGTAAGGAAGTGACATGCTAGTGGATTGAGGAAGAACCGGGGAAAGATTGTTTAGACGTAAGCCTGCCCAATCGGTTATAAGCCGGGCGGGCCAAACTTGGCCGTATACAGCTGCTGCCTTTAAAATTGTACTTCCTTACCCCCTTATTTACCCATGATAACGCGTCCCTTTAATTTTCAGCAGTGGGTTGCCGACCACCGCCACCTGCTCAAGCCGCCAGTCGGCAACCAGCAGGTATTCAAGGATAATAAAGATTTTATTGTGATGGTTGTGGGCGGTCCTAACTCTCGCAAAGACTACCACGTTGACGAAGGCGAGGAGCTATTCTGGCAGCTCGAAGGCGAGATAACCGTGAAGATTATGGAAGACGGCCAGCCGGTTGATATTGTCATCAGGCCCGGCGATATGTTTTTGCTACCCCCCGGTGTGCCGCACTCGCCGCGCCGGCCGGCCGGCACGGTGGGCCTGGTGCTGGAGCGCTACCGCCAGTCCGGCGAGCTCGACGGCTTTCAGTGGTACTGCGAGCAGTGCGGCAACAAGCTTTACGAGGAGTTTGCCGAAATCACGGACATCGTGGCTCAGCTGCCGCCCATCATGAACCGCTTTTGGGCCAACGACGACCTGCGCACCTGTAAGGTGTGTGGCACCTACCTGCCCGCGCCGGTTGCCCCGCCTGCCGAGGGGTAGGGAAATCGGCACGAACTCATAACCAGCAAAAGGCCCCGCTCTACCTAACTGTGGAGCGGGGCCTTTCGCTGGGCTGCATTGCGGGCTGCTACCCCCTCGAAAGGGGGTAGCAACCCGGTAATCATAGGCTAGTTATAGCCAGGGTTTTGGGGCACATGCCAGGATTGCGCATCGTTCAGCGAAATGGGCAGCAGCGGCATGGGGTTGACGGACGTTTCGGTGGCAACGTGCGACATGGCTCGCGCCCGCACGTCAGCCGGCAGGACGCCCATGTAGCGGCCTGTGCGAACCAAATCCCAGAAACGCAGCGACTCTTCGCCAAACTCGACCCGGCGCTCGTGCCAAATGGCATTGAGCAAGGCCTGGCCCGAAAGGCCAGCGGCCAAGTCCGGCAGGGTGCCGGCCGGGGCGTTGGTGGGGTCATAGGTCAGGGTACCCAGCTTGGTGCCCGGCGGCCGGGTAGAAACCCGCGCGCGCTGCCGTACCTGGTTTACGAGGGCCACGGCTTCGCCAGGTTTGTTGAGCTGAGCGGCGGCTTCGGCCTTCATCAGCAAGATGTCGGCGTAGCGCAGCTTGCGAATGTTCTGTGGGCCCGACTCCGGGGCGTTGGGGGCAATAATGGCCGCCTTACGGTTAAAATAACCCGTGGCATTTTGCGTGATGTCGACGGGGTTAAGGATGCCCAGCACAATGTCGTTGTTCTTGATAATCGTGACTTCCTCGCGCGGGTCATTGGGCTCAAACTCATCGACTAAGTTCTGCGTGGGGTTATTGAACCCGTAGCCAAACGTCTTGCGATTGTTCTGAAAAATATTGTTGGTCGTGCCTATCGAGATGGGGCCGTAGCCGTTGTTGTCCGAGCCAAACTGAATTTCGAATAGCGACTCGCTGCTGTTCTCGCCAATGTCTTGGTGAATAGCCGCGTAGTTGGCCAGCAGGCTGTACTGATTCGAGCTGATGATGGCGCTCGTGATGTCGTACACATCCTGCCAAGTGTGGTTGTTGCCATTCACGGTGCCGAGCTGGTACATGATGGCGCGGGCCAGGTAGCCGTTGGCGGCGCCCTTGGTAGCCCGGCCGTTGTCGGCGGCGGCGTAGGCGCTCTTCTCGGGCAGCAGGGCAGCGGCGGCCTTCAGGTCTTTCTCAATGAAGGCGTAAGTCTGGGCAATAGTGGCGCGGCTCACGTTGGGCGCCTCGGTGGGCGTTACGCTTTGCTCAAACAGCGGCACGCCGCCGAAGGCCTTCACTAGGTTGAAGTAGAAGTACGCCCGCAGAAACAGCACTTCACCCTTCAAACGCGACTTTAGGGCATCGTCGATGGTGCCGGCGTCGATGTTGTTAATCACCGTGTTAGCCCGCGCAATACCGGTAAAGCTGTGCACCCACAGGGTGGTAATGGTCTGGTTGGAGGGCGGGATGTTCCAGGTTTTGAGCTCGATGAGGGGCCCAAAGTCGCTAGGCGAGCTACCCCCTTTCTCAGAATCGTCGGTCATCAAGTCCCCAAACATCCATTCGTAGGTCTGGGCCACGTACTGGCCGTTGGGGTCGCCCCATTTGGGGCCTTGGTCCCAGGCTGCCACGTCGTACACGGCGTTGATGGCTTGCACGGCATTAGTAGGGTCTTTGAACAGGTTATCCTGGGTAGTGGTGCCGAGGGGTTCTTTGTCCAGAAAGTCTTTGCAGCCCGGAGCAAGAGCGGTAGTTAGCAGCAGGCCGAGCAATACGGCGGCGCGAGTGGGTTTCATATAGATGGGTAAGAAATAGTTGATTAAAACTGCACGTTGAAGCCCAGGCGGTAGGTGCGGGCCTGCGGATAGTTGCCATAGTCCACGCCGTACGACAGGGGGTTGTTGTAGTTAGCCACAGTCGAGATTTCGGGGTCGTAGCCGGTGTACTTTGTGATAGTGAACACGTTATCAACCGAGGCAAATACCCGGGCACCTTTCACCTGAATCTTGCCCAGCAAAGCCTGGGGTAGCGTGTAGCCTAGCTCCATGTTGCGGGCGCGCAGGTAACTTGCGTTCTCCACGTAGCGGCTGCTGAACTTATCGTTGCCGTTGGTGTCGTCCGAGGTCACGCGGGGCTGGTCGCTGTTGGGGTTGCTGGGCGTCCAGCGGTCCATACGGCTCGCGTAGAAGTTGCTCCACACGCCCACAAAGTCGGCCGATTTGCTGAGGTTAAAGGCCCCACCATTAATGGCTTCGGCGCCCTGCACCCCGTAGAGCAACACCTTGAAATCGAAGCCCGAGTAGCTCAGATTCAGCGAGCCACCGTAGGTAAAGCTGGGCGTGGCGCTGCCCAGGTACGTGTTGTCGGAAGCCGTAATCTGACCATCGCCGTTGGTGTCCTGGTAGCGCACGTCACCGGGTTTGGCACCGGGCTGCACCAGCGTGCCGGCGGCGTTTTTATAGGCATCAATCTCGCTCTGATTGTGGAATACACCCTGGGCCTGCAAGCCGTAAAAGAACGCTATTTCGCGGCCCACGTCGGTAAGGGTAGTACTGCCGATTTGCGGTAGCACGTTGCCGCTGGCAATGGCAGTGCCGCCCCCTAGGCTGGTTACTACGTTGTTGATTTTCGTGAAGTTAACCCCCACGCTGTACTGCAATTTGCCGATGGCATTGCGGTAGTTCAGGGCTAGTTCGAGGCCGCGGTTGCGCAGGGAGCCCACGTTGGCGCTGGCCGGAGCCTGGCCCACGTAGTCGGGCACCGGCAGCAGGGCAATCATGTCCTGGGTGCGGCGCTCAAAGTAGTCGGCCGTAAACGTCAGTTGGCTGTTAAAGAACTCTGCATCAACGCCCACATCGGTCGTAATGGCCGTTTCCCACTTCAGATTCGGGTTGTTAATCTGGGTAATGGCCAAGCCGGGCGCAGGCACGCCGTTGAAAACGTAGATTTGGTTGTTGTTCGCTACCGAGGCGTAGCCGTAGTTCGGCGCGGCATTCTGGTTGCCCACTTGGCCGTAGCTGGCCCGCAGCTTCAGCACCGACAGGTAGCTGACGTCCTTGAGGAAGTTTTCGTTGGAGATGTTCCAGGCGGCGCCCACTGAGGGAAATGTGCCCGTACGCACCGGCCCGAGGAACTTCGAGGTCTGGTCGAAGCGCAGCGTACCGGTCAGCAGGTAGCGGTCGCGGAAATTATAGTTGGCCCGGCCAAAGTACGAAGACAGGCTACCGTCGTACTGCGAGCTGCGCACCACGTTGCCAGTGCTGCGCGAGGCCGAAGCGTATTGCAGCGAGGCATCAAGCGGCACGTTGTAGGCCGTGATGGAGATGCCGTTACCGTAGCCGCGCTGCGCTTCCTGGCCTAGGGTAAAGGAGAGGTTGCTGTTATCGCCAAAGGTCTTGTTGTAGTTGAAGTAGTTCGACCACACCCACGAGATATTCTCGTTGCGCGTCTCAATGAGTGCACTCTGGGCCCGCTGGTCTACCGGCCCGATGTAGTACTGCGGCTGGTATACTTTGGGGTGGTTATTGAAGTAGTTGATACCGAACGTGGAGCGGAACGACAGGCCCTTGAGCAATGACACATCGACGTAGCTGCTAGTGAACAGGTTGTTATTCTGCACCTTGTTGTATTTCTGCTCGTCGAGGAAGCGCGGCACGTTCAGGGCATTGCGCGTGATAACGTCTTCGTTATAAGTCCCGTTAGGGCCAAAAGGATTGATGATTGGGTTGACTTGCAAGGCATATTGCAGCACCGTATAGGGCTGCGAGCCACCCTGGCCATCGCCGCTGCCCGTTTGGTTGTTGTTGGTAAACGTAGCCGCTACGCCCGCCTTAATGCGCTTGGTGAGCACCACATCGTCATTCACCCGAATCACGAACTTTTTAAAGCCCGAATTCTGAATAATACCGTTTTGCTGAAAGTAGCTGCCGCTCACTAGGTAGCGGTTTTGCTCGGTGCCGCCCGAAGCCGATAAGCTGTAGTTGGTAATCAAACCCTTCTGCGTTACCAGCTTCTGGTAATCAGTGCCTTCGGCATTAGTGGCAATGGCATTTTGTAACTGCGGCGCATAGTCGGGCAGCGCCTTGCCGGCGTTGCCGAAGGCCTCTAGTACGAGCGTTGCGTACTGGGCGGCGTTGGTGAGGGGTAGCTCGCGCCGAATCTGCTGAAAGCCGGTGTAGCCAAACAGGTTAAACTGGGTGGCGCCTGCCTTGCCGTGCTTGGTGGTGATGAGCACCACGCCATTGGCCCCACGCGAGCCGTAGATGGCCGTGGCCGAAGCGTCCTTCAGAATCTCTGTCGACTCGATGTCAGCAGGCAGCAAAAAGCCGATGTCGCTGGTCTGGATGCCGTCCACCACGTACAGCGGGTCGCTGTTGTTAATCGTGCCTACCCCCCGCACCCGGATGCGGGTGCCCGAGCCAGGCTGGCCGCTGTTAGAGGTCACTTCTACGCCCGCCACGCGGCCTTGCAGCGCCTGCACGGGGTCGGAGGTAGCTACCTGCGTCAGTTGTGCACTAGTTACCGAGGCTACGGCGCCAGTAAGGTCGCTTTTACGAGCCGTGCCGTAGCCAATAACAACTACGTCGTTCAGGTCCTGTGAGCTTTCTGCCAGCGTTACCGTTAGGTTGTTAGTAGCACCAGCCACCGATACTTCTTGGCGTGTAAAGCCGACTGAGCTAAACACCAGCACACTGTTGGCTGGTGCCTGCAGCGTAAAGCGGCCATCGGGGCCAGTACTAGCCCCATTTGAGGTTCCTTTCACAACCACCGTCACTCCAGGCAGCGCTTCCCCTTTAGCGGTATTTACTACCCCTGCAATCGTTTGCTGTTGGGCGGAAGCTAAAAATGGCCATAGTATTAGGGTGAATACAAAGACTCCCGCAAGTAAAATAGATTTCATATGGCTTTGAGGGTTGATGAAGTAATAATGCCAAAAATAAGGAAGAAGGGGGGGTAGGCACTATTATGGTCTTCGCAAACGATTGATTTACAGCCTATCACAAACGTTTGTAGATAGCACGCATTAAGCTTTGTCTATTTTTATGCCTGCTGTTTAATAACAATTAAACGGAATAATTATCATCCAATATTGATTTAGTTATCAAGAGATTAAACGAAAGTATAATTTGTTGAAAACAGGGATTACTACAAATCGAACACCGATTAGAAACTATTTTTCAAAAAAAGTCAAATTATTCTTTTTCGATAGTTAACGTTTGCTTAAAGTCGTTAAAAGACCAGCATCTTGCTAATTGCAAACGTTATAGTAGTCTCTAATTGCTAGTACGGGATAAACTGCTCTGCCAGAGTTGCAAACACGTATTAAATCGTTGGCATGTTACTGCAAGTCTGTGTTTTAGTGCCCCGTACAAGCCAGAATTATCACCCTTTAGGAGTACCAGCGATATACAGGGCGCTGGTACTCCTGAAGGGTGATAGTTTTAGTGTAGCAAGCATTGTTACCGCTGAGCATACTGGCGCTTGGCCAGCACTTTATCAGGCGTAGGCACTTTGGTTTGCTGGCCAAATAGCACTTGCAAGTGCCCGAGATTTAGCTCGTTGTAGTCCTTGATGGTAAGTAGTGGCGCTTGAAAGGCATCCGATTTAAGGGTGGTTGTGACGGTTACTACCTGCATCTGGTCGCGGTAAGCAGCCTGCTCACCCAAGATGGCATCCTCAAACACAACGCAGTGCTCGGGGGCGATGTCCAGCTTCTGCGCCACCACAGCGTAGGTTTTGGCGTGGGGCTTGTCCTTGCTCACGTCATTGGTCGGTGCCGGCTACCACGTCGAAGTAGCAGCGCAGGCCCAGGTGGTCAAGAATGTAGCTAAGGGTTTCGTGGCCCGAGCCACTACCGAGGCCAATCTTGAGGCCGGCGGCGTGGGCAGCCTCCAGTAGCTCTACCAAGCCAGGTACTGCGCGGCGCTGCTTTCAATAAAGCGTGCGGTATAAAAACTCGCGTTGGTCGGCGTACGTCTTGAGCTGCTTTTCGGGCACAGGGTGCCGAAAAATGGACTTCAGAATGGCCATGGCGGGCATGCCATTGAGGCGGTTCAGCAGCTAGCCGGTGTTAGTGGTCAGGCCTAAGTCGCGGGAAAGCAGCTGGAAGGCACGCGCTTGGATAGCGATGTTATCGATGATGACACCAGCCATGTCAAAAACCAGAGCGCGTAAATCAGGTATAGTAAGGATTAGGTAATGCGGTGCGATGCAGCCAGAATGGCCAGCCCGGTATCTTTGCGAGCCCCCTGTACTGGATTTTGCATGAAAAAAATATTGTTGCTTTTATCGCTGGCGCTGCCCGCGCTGGCTCAGAAGAAGAGCGCCGCCCTCGACCGGCCCAAGCTGGTGGTGGGTATTGTCATCGACCAGATGCGTTACGACTACCTCTACCGCTATTGGAGTAAGTTTGGTAGCGGCGGCTTTAGGCGCCTGTTGGGCGAAGGCTTTAGCTACGAAAGCTGCCACTACAACTACGTGCCCACCTACACCGGGCCGGGCCACACCAGCATCTACACGGGCACTACCCCCGCCAACCACGGCATAGTGGGCAACAACTGGTATGAGCGCGAAACCGGCCGCGGCACTTACGTGACCGAAGACAAAACCGTGCAGGCGGTAGGCGGCTCGGTGGCCGCCGGGCAAATGTCGCCGCGCCACATGCTGACTACCACCATCACTGACGAGCTGCGCCTGGCTACCAACTTTCAGAGCAAGGTGATAGGGCTGAGTATGAAGGACCGGGGTAGCATCTTGCCCGCCGGGCACGCCGCCTCGGCCGCATATTGGTACGATGGCACCAATGGTGCGTTCATTACCAGCACATTCTACACCCAGGCGCTGCCCGATTGGGTAACGAAGTTCAATGCTGCAGGCCATGCTTCGCAGTACCTGAGCCAGCCCTGGAATACGCTGCTGCCCATTGCCGAGTACACCGAAAGCACCCCCGATGACGAGCCCTGGGAGGGCGCCTTTCAGGGCGAAGCCAAGCCGGTATTTCCGCACGACCTGCCGGCGCTGAGTGCTACCCCCCCCGCGGCGGTACGCGCCACCGAGCGGGCCGCCGGCGAAACTCCGCCTAAGGCGACGCCCCAAAACCTTGACCTGATTCGTTCTACGCCGTTTGGCAACTCGCTTACGGCCGATTTTGCGCTCGAAACCTTGCGCGCCGAGCAAATGGGGCAGCGCGGCCAAACCGATTTTCTGGCCGTGAGCTTTAGCTGCACCGATTACGTGGGCCACCAGTTTGGCACCACGGCCATCGAAACGGAGGATACCTACCTGCGCCTCGACCGCGACCTGGCCCGCCTGCTCGAAGCCATTGACAAGCAAGTGGGCAAAGGCCAGGCTTTGGTATTCTTGACTGCCGACCACGCGGCCGACCAGGCTGCGGGTTTCTTGCAGGCGCATCGCCTGCCCGGTGGGGGGGTAGGGCCGGGCGTGGTGCGCGATTCGCTGCAGCGGGAACTCGTGCGTCACCACGGCCCTGGCTCGTGGCTGCTGAGCTACGAAAACCAGCAGGTGTACCTCAACCGCCCACTCATTGCCCAAAAAGGCCTCGACCTAGCCAAGGTGCAGAATGAAGTGGCCGATTTGCTGCGCGCGCAGCCGCACATTTCGGAAGCCATTACGGCCAACGACTTGCAGCACGGGCACTGGAGCGAGGGCACGGCCATGTACCAGGAAAACGGCTTCTACGCGCCGCGCTCGGGCGATGTGCTGGCCGTGCTGGCGCCCGGCTGGCTCGAAGCCTACGGCTTCCCCGTCATTAAGGGCACTACGCACGGCGCCTCCTGGGCTTATGACACGCACGTGCCGCTGCTATTTTGGGGCTGGCACGTACGGCACGGTGAGTCGGTAGCGCCGGTGCGCATCGTGGATATTGCGCCCACCGTGGCGCGCTACCTGCACATTCAGGAGCCGAGCGGCTGCACGGGCGAGCCGCTGACAGAAGTAATGAAATAAGGCGAGCCGCTGTCAAAAAAAGCGATAATCCTTAATTGTGTGTTATCAGCTAGCGCCTTTTTTCTGCTTATTGCTGTACTTATTTCACTTTGTCACGTAATTGCCGACCCACCCGCTTCTTTTCCTATCCTTCCTACTCTCTCATTCTCCCCAACGTGACCCATTTTAACCCCTGGCACGACGTATCGCGCGGCGATAACCTTCCCGAAACCGTTACGGGCATCATCGAAATTCCAAAAGGCAGCAAAGGCAAGTACGAGCTCGACAAGGAAAGCGGCCTGCTTAAGCTTGACCGCGTGCTGTTTTCGGCCGTGCACTACCCGGCCGCCTACGGCTTTATTCCGCGCACGTACTGCGACGACAAAGACCCACTCGACATTCTGGTGCTGTGCTCGGTCGACATTCCGCACATGTGCGTAGTCGAGGCCAAAGTCATCGGCGTGATGCAGATGCTGGACCAGGACGAGGAAGATGATAAAATCATCGCCGTAGCGGCGCACGACGTTTCCGTGAATCACTACAACGAGCTGGCCGACCTGCCACCCTACATGATGCTAGAAATGCAGCGCTTCTTTGAGGATTACAAAGCCTTGGAAAACAAGCATGTAGAAGTAAAGAAATTCATGGGCCGCGAAGATGCCTACCGCATTATTAAGGATAGCGTGAAGCTCTACGAAGAAACCTTCGGCCAGCCTGCTGCCTAGCCCCAAGGCTACGCCAAGTACTAAGCAGTAAGATGGGGACGTCAGGTAGCGCAGCTTCGGCCGGCGCTGCCTGGCGTCCTTTTGTTGGGTTATCCCGTTCGTTACTTCATGCCTGTTCGCCGTGCCCTACTTCTGCGCTTGCTCGATGCGGTGCTTTTCAGCAGCGTGTGGCTGGCCGCTGCGGCCGCGGCGCAAACAGCTGCTACCCTGCGCCTATGGCCGGCCAGCGGCGCTTTGGGCTGGCACGTAGTGGTGCTGGTATTTGCCGCCACCCTGCTCACCTACAACCTCGACGCGGTGCTGCCCTTCAAATACCGGCAGCCGGCCGGCGCCTCGGGCCGCAAGGCCTGGCAGCAGCGCCACCGCCACGGGCTGCTGGTCCTGGCCGCCGTAGCGGCCTTGGTAGGCGCTTATCTGCTGCTGGCCGATGGCTGGGCGCACTACCTACCCCTACTGCTGCCGCTGGTGGCGCTGGCGCTTGGCTACTCGTGGCCACTTTTTTGGTGGCGCGGGCGGTTTCGGGCGGTGCGCGAAGTGCCGCTGCTCAAGGTGTTTCTTATCGGGGGCGTGTGGGCCGTGGTAACGGTGTGCCTACCGGCGCTGGCGGTGCGGCAGCCGCTGGCTACGGCCGCGGGCTTGCTGGCACAGCGCTTTTGCCTGGTCACGGCGCTGGCCATTGTCTTTGATATCCGCGACTACAGTCGCGACCAGGCCGTGCAGCTGCGCACCTTCCCGACGGTATGGGGGGTAGGCGGGGCCAAGGCGGTATCGCTGGCCTTGCTGGCGGCCTCCGTGGGGCTGGGCTTGTGGCGCGGGGCCCCGCCATTGGTAGTGGTGGTGCCCGTGGTGCTGGCGGCCACGGTTATCCTGCTGGCCCGCGAAACGCGCGGCGACTACTTCTTTGCCCTGCTAACCGACGGCGTGCTGCTGGTGCAGGCCGCGGCCGTATTCGTGCTGTAAGTAAAAAGGAAGGTAGGCCGCCAGTGCATTTTAGCGCGATTTAGCGTAGGGCTACTCCCACCTTAAAGCCTGCTGGGAAGTACACGCCCTCATGGGCATAGTCAGAAGGCCCGCTCTGGTACTGGCTTTCGTCGAATTGCGACCAGTAGTGGCTTTTGCGCAGCCCTACCCCCGCGTATAGGTCGAGAAGCACGCGGCGGGCCAGCGGCAGCTGGTAGCCGACTTGCGCGGCTGCACCGTAGCGCACCACAGTTTCGTGGTAGCGAATTGGCACGTATACGAGGTAGGGCAAGCCGCCGGGACCGGTTTCTTCGCGCCACTCTCGGCCGCGGGCAAAGTTCAGGCGAAAGAATTGTGCCTGAACACCATAGCCCAGGTAAAAACCTGTTGGGTAGGCAGAAGAAGAAACTTTTTTTGCCAAGTAAAAGCGGTGCTGCGCCTGCAACCCGGCCCCGCGCACAGCCTCGTCGAAGTCGGGGCGATTGGGGTCGGGGCCAACATCGGGCCGGCCTGCGGGGCCCCAGTAAAGCTGGGGCCCGAGGGTGAAGGTCTGGCTGGGGTGCGCGGTGCGGGTGCACTCAGCCTCCAGCCAAAAGCCACTGAGTACCAAGTGCTGCGGCGTTGCCTTGAGCGACCAACTGCGCGGCACCTGCGCCGACGCTTGCCAGCCGAGCAGCCCTAGCCCCAGGCAGCCTACGTAGCGCCCTAGCAGGGGCCCATTGCCACTATTGCGCGCGCTCATCTAAAGAGTAGGCGTAGTAGCTAGCAAGCTTACCAGCTGGGAGTTGCCCCCACTAACGTGGTACTGGTAGAGGCCGCCGGGCCCGATGGCGAGCAGGTAGTCGCCATTGGGTATGACATCGGTGACGGGGGTAGGGAACTGCTGCAGCTGCGTCAGGACCGGCGCCTGGCTGGTATCGAAGATTTTGAGGCCGTCGTCGCACACGTAGAGCCGGTTGTTTTCAGCGCCCAGGCCCTGCGGGCCGCTCATGGGGTAGGTGCGCGCCAGTGCGGGCTGCTTTAGGTTGGTTAAGTCAATAACATCCAACTCATTACTTGGGTCGGGCCCGCACATGGTAGCGGCCCGTTGCCCAGCCGTGCTCAGCGTTACGTAGGCAAAGCGGCCATCGACTACCACCGGGTCGCAGCTGCGAGCGTGGCTAATGCCGCTTACGTACGTCAGTGCCGTGGGCGTAGCTACGTCGTAGATGAACATGCCAGTTTGCGAGCCTATGAATAAGTAGTGGTCCTGTGGGAAAATCGTTTCTATGCCAAAGCCCAGCGGCAGCTTAGCGCCGGCCACTGGGGTAGCAGGATTTTGCAGGTCAAATAAGCGAAGGCTCTGCTCGTCAACAGTATAAAGGCTTTGGCCCAGCACCGCAAAGCGAGCCAGCGAACCAGCTTTGCCCTGGCTACCACTCGGCGCGGCCGCGCTGGAGTTGTTGCTATAGGCCACTCCGCCGCGGATATAGGGCACCCGCACGGGCACGGCCTCGCCCAGCGCGAGCTTGCGCCAGCCCACCACCACGGCATCGGCGGGTCGATTAGTAGGCTGGTAGGCTGCCTCCAGGGGACCAGCTTCGGGCATGGGCAGCTCGCGAAAGGCATCGCGCACGCGGCTGGCTAGGTG